>JBQGDU010000390.1:0-3407 GCA_052039245.1 Aeromicrobium sp.
CCCTTCGCCAAGCTCTTCGAGGACCGCATCATCTTCGTCGGCACCCCGATCAGCGACGACGTCTCCAACGCCGTCATGGCCCAGCTGTTGAGCCTGCAGCAGATGGACGCCGACCGCGACATCCAGCTGTACATCAACTCACCCGGCGGTTCGTTCACGGCCATGACGGCCATCTACGACACGATGCGCTACCTGAAGTCCGACGTCATGACGGTCTGCCTGGGCCAGGCCGCCTCGGCCGCCGCAGTGCTGCTCGCCGCCGGGACGCCGGGCAAGCGTTATGCGCTGCCCAACAGCCGCATCCTCATCCACCAGCCGTACACCGAGGGCACCGGCGGCCAGATCTCCGACCTGGAGATCCAGGCCAACGAGATCCTGCGGATGCGTGAGCTGATGGAGACGATGATCGCCGAGGCCACCGGCAAGACTCAGGAGGAGGTCAGCCGCGACGTCGAGCGCGACAAGATCCTCACGGCCGAGCAGGCCGTCGAGTACGGCCTCATCGACGGGGTCTTCGACACCCTGAAGACCCCCGAGGTCTGATGTCCTTCCCGGTCGCCACCGCGGCGCGCACGACACGCGCGGTGGCGCCCGGGAATGCTCGGACGTACCGTGAAGTGACTTGTAGGGTGAACGCACCGCAGGCCCGGACCCCGGTCCTCTGCCCAGATCGTCAGTCCAGTGAGGAGCGCCGTCGTGGCACGCATCGGTGAGACCGCAGACCTGTTGAAGTGCTCGTTCTGCGGCAAGAGCCAGAAGCAGGTCAAGAAGCTCATCGCCGGACCCGGCGTGTACATCTGCGACGAGTGCATCGACCTGTGCAACGAGATCATCGAGGAGGAGCTGGCCGAGGGCGCCGAGCTGAGCCTCGGTGAGCTGCCGAAGCCGCACGAGATCTTCGACTTCCTCGGCGGGTACGTCATCGGCCAGGACGACGCCAAGAAGAGCCTGGCAGTCGCCGTCTACAACCACTACAAGCGAGTGCAGGCGCAGGCCGCGTCCGGCCGCACCAAGGACGACTCGGTCGAGCTGGCCAAGTCCAACATCCTGCTCGTCGGACCCACCGGCTGTGGCAAGACCTATCTCGCACAGACCCTCGCGCGCATGCTCAACGTCCCGTTCGCCATCGCCGACGCCACGGCGCTGACGGAGGCCGGCTACGTCGGCGAGGACGTCGAGAACATCCTGCTCAAGCTCATCCAGGCCGCCGACTACGACGTCAAGAAGGCCGAGACGGGCATCATCTACATCGACGAGGTCGACAAGATCTCGCGCAAGGCCGAGAACCCCTCCATCACCCGCGACGTCTCCGGTGAGGGCGTGCAGCAGGCGCTGCTGAAGATCCTCGAAGGCACCACCGCCTCGGTGCCGCCGCAGGGCGGTCGCAAGCACCCGCACCAGGAGTTCATCCAGATCGACACCACCAACGTGCTGTTCATCGTCGGCGGTGCCTTCGCGGGTCTGGAGGAGATCATCGAGCAGCGCAGCGGCAAGGTCGGCCTGGGCTTCAGCACCGGCGGCGCGCCGGAGAAGAAGGCCGAGGGCCCGGAGCAGCTGTACTCCAAGGTGCTGCCCGAGGACCTGCTGAAGTTCGGCCTCATCCCGGAGTTCATCGGTCGTCTGCCCGTCATCGCGGCGGTCGACAACCTCGACAAGGACGCACTCGTCTCCATCCTGACCACCCCGAGGAACGCGCTCACGAAGCAGTTCGTGCGCCTCTTCGAGATCGACGACGTCGAGCTCGAGTTCGCCACCGACGCGTGCGAGGCGATGGCCGACCTCGCACTCGAGCGTGGCGCGGGCGCCCGCGGACTCCGCTCGATCATCGAGCACGTCCTGCAGCCCGTCATGTACGACATCCCGGCTCGTGAGGACGTCGCCAAGGTCGTCGTCACGGGCGACGTCGTGAGGGGACTCGAGGGCCCCACGGTCCTCACCCGCGACGAGGTGGCCAAGAAGGCCTCCTGACCGCCCGATGCACCTGCTGGCTGATGCCCCGGGCCCCGCTCGCGGTGTGGTCCCGGTCGCCCACGCGCGGACCCGGAGCCTCGCTGGGACGCGGTCGTCGAGGCGCCGCCCACGGGCCGCGGAGCGTGCTGACGCGATGGGTGCTCGCCGGTAGGGCCGGGGGTCTCGATACGTCCCGTTCGTCCCTCGCGGGATACTCGACCTCCTCCGCTACGCTCCGGACCTGACCGTCGACATCACGCTGCACGGCGCCACCGGATACACCGGGGTGCTCACCGCCGAGTACCTCGGCGCCCACCTGCCCGCAGGCGCCACGTGGGCGGTGGCGGGCCGCAACCGCGACAAGCTGCAGCGCGTGGCGGACGACGTCGTCGCTGCAGGGGGCCGGAGGCCCGAGGTGGTCGTGGCGGACCTCGCCGACGAGCGCTCCATGCGCGAGATGGCCGAAGGCACGCAGACCCTCATCAGCACCGTCGGCCCGTATCTCAAGCACGGTCTTCCCGCCGTCAAGGCGGCGGCCGAGGCCGGGATCGGCTACCTCGACCTCACCGGTGAGCCGCAGTTCGTCGACCAGGTGTGGCTCGACCTGCACGAGACGGCCGCGCGGACGGGGGCACGCCTCGTGCACGCCTGCGGGTTCGACTCCATCCCCTACGACCTCGGGGCGCTCTACACCGTCTCCCAGCTGCCCGATGACGTCCCGATCACCCTGAAGGGCTACGTGCGGGGCAACATGGGCCCGTCCGGCGGCACCTACCACTCAGCCATCGGCCAGTTCTCGTCCTTCCGTGAGTCCGCCAAGGTGGCCAAGGAGCGGCGACGTCGGGAGGGGCGGCCGGCCGACCGCTCGATCCGGGGCGGCGGCTCGCTGGGGCGTGCCGACCACGACGCCGGCTGGGCCGTCCCGCTGCCCACGGTCGACCCGCAGATCGTCCTGAGGTCCGCTCGGGCGCTGGAGTCGTACGGGCCCGAGTTCCGCGACGAGCACTACGCCCACGTCAAGACCACCCGGATGCTCGCGGCCGGCGCGGTCGGCGTCGGTGTGCTGGGCGTCGGCTCGCAGATCCCGCCAGTGCGTTCGCTGCTGCTCAGGCTCAAGCCGCAGGGTGACGGTCCCACCCCGGAGCAGCGCGCCAAGGCCTGGTTCACGCTCGACTTCCTCGCCGAGTCCAAGCAGGTGCAGCTGCACACCCGTGTGAGCGGCCGCGATCCCGGGTACGGCGGCACGGCGCAGATGCTGAGCGAGGCGGCCCTCTGCCTGACCTTCGACGACCTCCTGCCGGTGGTCGGCCAGACCACGACGGCGGTCGCGATGGTCCAGACTCACATCGACCGACTGGACCCCCAGGTCCTCCGGTTCCAGACGCTCGAATCAGCACGAGCTCATGCAGGACACGGCGGCGTCGTTAGTAGAGAGCAGCTCCGCCGAGCGCGACCGA
>JBQGDU010000391.1:0-5220 GCA_052039245.1 Aeromicrobium sp.
CGCTGGTGGCGTCGGGCCGGTTGAGCAGCATCACCATGTCGGCGTCCTGCTCGATCGAGCCCGACTCACGCAGGTCCGACAGCTGCGGGGTCTTGTCCGTGCGCTGCTCCGAGCCGCGGTTCAGCTGGCTGATCGCGACCACGGGGCAGTCGAGCTCCTTGGCCAGCAGCTTGATCGCACGACTGAACTCCGAGACCTCCACCTGGCGATTCTCGACCTTCTTGCCGGACGTCATCAGCTGCAGGTAGTCGAGCACCACGAGCTCGAGTCCGTGCTGCTTCTTGATCCGTCGCGCCTTGGACCGGATGTCCGGCATCGTCATGTTGGGTGAGTCGTCGATCGTGATGGGGGCGGAGTTCACCCGCGGCATCGCGCGCGTGATGTTGTCCCAGTCGGTGTTCGTCATGCCGCCACCGCGCATGTGGTGGATGGCGACCCGCGCCTCGGCCGACAGCAGACGCATGGCGATCTCCGCGCCCGTCATCTCCAACGAGAAGATGGCCGACGGCTTGCCCTGGGCGATGGAGCACGCCCGCACGAAGTCCAGACCGAGCGTGGACTTGCCGACACCGGGCCGCGCCGCGACGACGATCATCTGCCCACCGCGGAAGCCGGTGGTGAGCCGGTCGAGGTCGGGGAACCCCGACGCGAGACCGGCCATCTCGCCGTCGCGGTTCTGGATGTCGTCGATCTCCTGGATTGTGTCCGGGATCAGCGCCGACACCTGGCGGAAGTCATCGACCGCGGACGATCCGTCGACCTCCAGCACCTCGGCCTGCGCGCGATCCACCAGCTCCGACAGCTCGCCCTGCTCCGCCCAGCCGAACCCGGCGATCTTCTGCCCGACCTCGATGAGACGCCGGAGCACCGCCTTCTCGCGCACGATGGTGGCGTAGTAGTCGGCGTTGGTGGCGATGGGCACACCCGCGACGAGCGTGTGAAGGTACGGCGCGCCGCCGACGCGGGAGAGCTCGCCCTTGCGCTGCAGCTCCGCCGAGACGGTGATGGCGTCGGCCGGCTCTCCGCGACCCGCGAGGTCGGTGATGGTCCCGAAGACCAGCTCGTGGGCCGGGCGGTAGAAGTCCCGACCGTCGAGCATGTCGCCGGCGACGTCGATGGCCTGCTTGCTCATGAGCATCGCCCCGAGCACGCTCTGCTCGGCCTCGACGGCCTGGGGAGGCACCCGACCTGCGGGCGACTCCTCGTCCTGGGGCTCGGCCTCGGGGGCGTAGAGATCCGAAACGCTCACGACGTCACCACGCACACAGGCCTCGCGATCCTCTCCATGGATGTCACCGTAGGTGGGCGCTCCGACACCTGACCGCAGGACGGTCCAGGGCGCGCCGACGCGTCAGACTAGGTCCCTGTGGGACGCTCGTGAAAGACCCTTCCGCACAGCCGGTGGGGACAACTCGTGCTCTCGTGTGGAAAACGCCGACGCGGCTGTGCACAGTCCGTGGACAGGACTGTGGACATTCGCCGGTCGTTCACCATCGCACCCTGTCTGACCTGCGCATATGCTCGTTCACGGGTGTGGAACGGAACTATTTCGAACTGTTTTCTTCACCCGCGGGCCACCGCATCGACATGTCGACAACAGGCCGGACGGCCGCCATAGCACACCTTCATCCACAGGACGACGACTTTGCTCAACAGGTTCCGCCCCATCGACAGACAGATCGCCGCCGTGGCGTTCCCGGCCTTCGTCGCGCTGGTCGCCGAGCCGGCGATGCTCCTGGCCGACACGGTCATCGTCGGACGCCTGGGCACGACCCCGCTGGCCGGCCTGGCGGTGGCCTCCACCGTCCTGCTGACCCTGGTCGGCCTGTGCGTCTTCCTCGCCTACGGCACGACCGCCAGCGTCGGCCGCCTGCACGGCGCCGGCCGGGTCGACGTCGCGTACGCCGACGCCATGGGCGGGGTCTGGCTCGCCACGGCCCTCGGCACCGTCCTCGGGCTCGGGCTCTTCGCCGGGTCCGAGGCGATCGTCGCCGGTCTCACCCAGTCGCCGGCCGTGGCCGAGCAGGCCGAGACCTACCTGCGCATCGCGGCGCTCGCGACCCCGGCGATGCTCGTCATGCTGGCCGCCACCGGTGCCCTGCGGGGCGTCCTCGACCTGCGGACGCCTCTCGTGGTCGCCGTCGTCGCCAACATCCTCAACGCGGTGCTCAGCACGTGGCTCGTCCACGGGCTCGACCTCGGCATCGAGGGAGCCGCGATCGGAACGGTGGTGGCCCAGTGGGCGGCAGCACTCTGGCTGGTCGGCGTGCTCCTGCGCGGTGCCCACCGAGCCGACGCCGACCTCGCCCCCCGTGTGCGCGCCGTGCTCCGCGCCGCCCGTGACGGGTCCCCACTCCTCGCGCGGACCGTCACCCTGCGCGTCGCGCTGCTGCTCGCCACCGCGCTCGCCGCCCAGCTCGGCGACGTCCCGCTCGCCGCCCACCAAATCGCCACGACCCTCGTCTCCTTCCTCGCGTTCGCCATGGACGCCGTCGCCATCGCCGGGCAGACGCTCACCGGGCGGACCCTCGGCGCCGGCGACGCCGAGGGCACCCGCACGATGACGCGTCGGATGATCGGCTGGGGCGTGTGGGGCGGTCTGGCCGCCGGCCTCCTGCTCGCCGCGCTCTCGCCGTTCCTCGGCCCCTGGTTCACTCCGGACCCCGCCGTGCACGAGGCGCTCGTCCCGGCACTGCTCGTCGTGGCCGCGGTGCAGCCGGTCTCCGGGCTCGTCTTCGTCCTCGACGGCGTCCTCATCGGAGCCGGCGACGGCGTCTTCCTCGCCTGGGCCGGACTCGTCGTGCTCGCGGTGTACGTGCCCGTGGCCGTCGTGATCGTGGGTGCCGGCGGTGGTCTCGTCGGGCTGTGGCTCGCCTACGGGGCGCTCCAGCTCGCCCGACTCGCGACACTCTGGTGGCGCCAGCGCGGTGACACCTGGATGGTGCTCGGGGAGCGGTGAGGGTCGGCGCCGACGGATGAGCGGCTGCGGTCTCGATACGTCCCGCTGACGCTCGTTCCTCGCGCATCGGGACTACTCGACCACCGAGGTTTGGCCGACCCTCGAGCACCGGAGCACCGAGGCCTCGACCCGTCAGTCGGCGTCGCCCTCGAAGCCGACGACGGTGAAGTCCGGCTGGCGGAAGGCCGAGGGGCCGTAGTTGAGCACGCCCTCGCGGACCGCCATCACCTTGGGCGGCACGGCGAGCGGGATGACGACCCGCTGCTCCACGACGACCCGGGCGAGCTCCGCCGTGGCCTCGTGACGGGCCTCGTCCTCCAGTGCGCCGACCGACGCGGACCACTGCTCACGTGAGCCCGACGCCACTCCGGTGAGGTTGTCGGCGGAGTCCACCGGCCGGTAGCCCGACTCCGCGGGCGCGACGCCGAGCAGGTTCGCGTCCCAGGAGAAGCTCACGAGGTCGAAGTCACGCGGGACGAGCACGGCCTCGGAGAACGCGTCCGCGTCGACCTCCTCGACCTCCACGCGGAAGCCCGCCGCGTCCAGCTGCTCGGCGACGAGCCTGGCACGGCTGAGCACCGCGGGGCTCTCCGCGGGCACCGGGAAGCGCAGCTCGGGGCCCTCGCCCTCCTCGAACCCCGCGTCGCTCAGGAGCTTCTGAGCCGCCGCGGGGTCGTGCTCCAGGAGCTCGGAGGCGACGTCGGCATGCCCCTCCTGCCCGGGCACCGTGAACACGCTCTCCCCGACGCGGGCGGGGACGTCGAGGCCGTCCAGCGCGGCCGAGGCGATGGCCTCCCGGTCGAGCGCGAGCGTGAGGGCCCGGCGGACGTCGGCGTCGGCCAGCGGTCCGCTCCCCGCGTTGACCGTCAGGTGGCTCCAGGCCGACCCCGCGGCCCGACGGAGCCGCTCGGCGTCGACGTCCTCCGTCGAGGATCCGTCGACGTCGATGACGTCGAGCTCGTCGGCGGCGTACGCCTCGGCCTGGACCTGCGGCGTGCCCACCCGCCAGACGACCTGCTCCAGCCGTGGCGTGCGTCCCCACCAGCGGGGGTTGCGCTCCTGCGTGATCGTTCCGGTCTCCCGGTCGATGTCGGTGATCACGAACGGGCCGTTGGAGGGCACAGCCGAGTCAGCGAAGTCCGCGTCCCCCTCGCCGTCGGTGACGCTGCGCGGCAGGCGGGGATACACGAACCGCGGCCAGTCCGACCGGGGACGCTCGAACCGCACCACGTACTCGTGCTCGCTGTCGCCCTCCTCCACCGCGGCGATGTCGTCCCAGCCCTCGGCGACGGCCGGGTTGGCGAAGTCGGCGCGGCTCAGGTACGCGTGGAAAGCCACCATGTCGGCAGCGACGATCGCCTCGCCGTCCTGCCAGACGGCGTCGGTGTTGAGCCGCACCCGCACCGTGAGCGGGTCCTCGTCGGTGACCTCGACGCTCTCCGCGTAGTTGTCGTCGACCTCCCAGCCACCGTCATCGGTGATCCGGACGGCGCCGCCGGTAGTGGGTCCGAGGACGCGCTCCAGGTCGGACGTCCCCGGACCGACCGAGGCGTCCTCGACGACCGGGTCGAACGTGTCCGGAAGCGTGCTGACACCGATGCGCAGCACACCGCCGGCCCCCACCTCCTGGACGTCGCTCCAGCCGGTCAACGGCAGCTCGTCGGGGTCCTCGCCGGCGCCGGGGGCCTGATCGGCCGGCTCGCCGTCACCGAACAGACCACACCCGGTGAGCATCGCGAGCATCAGCAGCAGCGCGAGGACGCGGCGGGGAGTCATGGGGCAAGAATGACGCACGGGACCCGAGCGTGCTCGGGTCCCGTGCGTCAAGAGTCTTACTTGGCGGGCACCACGTTGAGGCGCACCTGGGCGACGACCTCGGGGTGGACGCGGACGGTGACCTCGTGGGCGCCGAGCGCCTTGATCGGGTTGCCGACCCCGATGCGACGCTTGTCGACCGAGGCGCCGACGGCCTCGAGGGCGTCGGCGATGTCGGTGACCGTGACGGCGCCGAAGAGACGTCCGCTCTCGCCGGCCTGGACGCTCACGTTGACCGGCTCGGCCTCCAGGCGGCCCTTGATCTGCTGGGCCTCCTCGAGGTCGTGGACGGCGCGCGAGTCGCGGGCGGCCTTGATGGAGTCGACCTGGCGGGCAGCGCCCTTGGTCCAGCGGATGGCGAAGTTGCGCGGCAGCAGGTAGTTGCGGCCGTACCCGTCCTTGACGTCGACGACGTCGCCGGGCTCGCCGAGGTTGGAGACCTCGTG
>JBQGDU010000392.1:0-4327 GCA_052039245.1 Aeromicrobium sp.
GTCCAGGAGTGCGGGGGCGTAGGCCAGGAAGCCGGCCAGCCGCAGTCCCTCGAGGACGACGGCGAGCGCGACCGAGACGGAGGCGACCGTCCAGCCGTAGACCCGGCCGAACAGGATGCCGGAGATCAGCACCGTGACCGCGGGCAGCAGGGTGAACGGGGAGGCCCAGAATCCCAGCACGTGCGCCATCGAGACACCGAAGAGCCCGTAGGCGGTGGAGCACCCCAGCAGGGCGACGTGGGCGGTCCGGCCCTCGCCCTGCGGGTCGTCGCGGGCGATGACGGTGAGCAGCGCGGCGGAGACCGCCACGACGAGGATGCCCGCGACGACGACGCTCGTGAAGATCGCCATGTCCAGGGAGCCCGAACGATGCACCGCCCAGAGACTGACGAGCGACGTGGCCGTCTGGCCGACGGCGAAGTAGGACAGTGACCGTGCGGCACGTCGAAGTCGAGGCAGCTCCATGAGGCGGTCGAACAGCTCGACCCAACGGTGGTGCCGCAGGTGGTCCACGATCACTCGGTCCCGCGCGTCTTGCGCGCCAGCCGCTTGTCCATGCGGCGGATCTGCGGAGTGATGACCTTGGTCAGCGCTCCCGGCAGGACCGACATGCCGGCCTCGCTCAGCGCCCCGCCGAGACTCGTGACGCGGGAGGGTCGGGCCACGGTCGCCTTGACCAGCCAGGCGCCGGCCTTGCGGGCGCTCATCATCGGCATCGCCGCGTAGATGCCGGTGGCTCCGGACATCTCGGTGCGCACCAGCGGGAAGTACACGACGGTCGTGGTGACCCCCTCGTGGGCGTGCTCGGCGTGCAGGGACCGGGCGAACGACTCGACTGCCGCCTTGCTGCCGAGGTACGCCGAGAACAGCGGGATCGGCAGCTGCGACGACATCGTCGAGGAGAACACGACGTGACCCGACCCCTGCTCCAGGAACCGCGGCAGCAGTGCGAGGGTGAGGCGGACGGCGCCGAGGTCGTTGATGGCGATCGTGCGCTCGTAGTCGTGCAGACGATCGACCGACTCGCGGATGGGTCGACGGATGGAACGCGCCGCGTTGTTGATGAGGACGTCGATGCGCTCGTGGTCGGCGAGCAGCCGAGTGACGACACGGGCGGTGTCCGCGTCGTCGGTGAGGTCCACGGGGTAGCTCGATGCCCGGCCTCCGGCATCGCGGACGCGCTCGGCCACGACGTCGAGCTCGTCGGCACGGCGGGCGAGCAGGCAGACGGTCCAGCCGCGCTCGCCCAGCTGCACGGCGGCCTCCGCGCCGATGCCGCTCGAGGAGCCGGTGATGACGACGACGCCCGGTTCGCGGCTCATCGGCGGTCCTGGGCGTCGATGAAGAGGGCGGTGACGAGACGACCGACCCGCTCCACCATGGCATCGGCGGACTCGTCGGGATGAGAGACCCACCAGTCCATGAGCGAGTCGACGATGCCGAGCCACGTGGCGGTCATCGCCGAGACGTCCAACGCGTCGTCGACGCCGGCCAGGGCCAGCAGCTCGGTGACACCCTCGTGGGCGAGGGCGTCGATGCGCTCGGTGTGCGCGCCGCGGACCCGGCCGACGTCACCCGTGGTCGGCGCGGACGGGTCGTGCAGGAGCCGCCACACGTGGCGGCGGTCCTCCAGCACGGCGAACATGCCGTCGAGCGTGCGGATGCCGCGTTCGATGCCGACGACCCCCGAACGCGCGATGCCCTCGATCTCCTCGCCGAGCAGAGCCCCGGCGGCGTCGAGACAGGCGGCGTACAGACCCTCCTTCGAGCCGAAGTACTGGTAGACGAGCGGCTTGGAGATGCCGGCGGAGCGTGCGACGTCGGCGATGTTGGTGGCCGCGAACCCGTCGGTCCCGAACGCGACCGACGCGACGTCCAGGATCTGCTGCTCGCGCTCGGCCCGGGGGACGCCCTTGGTGCCCGCCCGCCGAGGAGCATCGAGGGTCCGTGTCGCGGAGGTCGCCATGGGTGAAACCCTATCGCGAGAACTGAACGTCTGGTAACTTACTCACAGGTCATATCAAGGAGGCGCGATGGACGAGCTGCTGGACCCCATGAAGAACCCGGTCACCTACGCCGCGCCGTTCTTCGTCCTCGTGATCCTCATCGAGCTCGCCGCCCTGCGCTGGCTCGACCACGACGCTCCCCCAGTCGCTTCGCGAACGGGAGGTGCCCCCACCGTCACCGGCTACGCCCTCAAGGACGCGCGGACGTCGATCTCCATGGGCGTCGGCTCGCTGTTCTTCCTCACCGCGTTCAAGGTGCTGTCGTTCTTCGGCTTCATCGCCGTCTACACCTACCTGGCGCCGTTCCACCTGCCGGTGGACACCTGGTGGTACTGGGTGCTCGTCGTCCTCGGCGTGGACCTCGGGTACTACTTCCACCACCGTTTCAGCCATCGCGTCCGCATCGGGTGGGCCGGCCACCAGGCCCACCACTCCAGCGAGTTCATGAACTTCGGCACCGCGCTGCGGCAGAAGTGGAACCCCTGGTTCGAGTTCTTCTTCTGGTTGCCGCTGCCGTTGCTCGGCTTCTCCCCGTGGACGCTCTACGTGGCGTTCGGCGTGAACCTGATCTTCCAGTTCTTCGTGCACACCGAGCTCGTCGGCAAGCTGCCGCGGCCGATCGAGTACGTCTTCAACACGCCTTCGCACCACCGCGTCCACCACGGCAGCGATCCGGAGTACCTGGACAAGAACTACGGCGGGATCCTCATCGTCTGGGACCGACTGTTCGGCACCTTCACCGAGGAGCGGCAGCGACCGACCTACGGGCTCACCTACAAGGTCGAGACGTACAACCTGCTGAAGCTCCAGTACGGCGACTACGTGCAGATGGTGCGCGACGTCCGCTCGACGCGCCGTCTGCGCGACAAGCTCGGGTACGTCCTCGGCCCACCGGGGTGGAAGCCCCAGCCCGAACGGGACGAGCCGGTCCTGCCCCGACGCTGAGCCTCGCGGTCAGCCGTCGTCCGTCGCGGCGCGCAGACGCGCGAGCCGCGACTGCAGGAGCGCCGTGCGATGTGCGTTGCCGTGGAGCGCGACGTACCGCTCGCCGAAGACGGCCAGCAGCGCGTCGTCGAGACGTCGGACGGCGCCCGGCGGGTAGCGGTACCCGAGGCGCGCGTTGATCGTCTCGCTGTCGACCGACGTGAGCAGACCTCCGAGCTCGGACAGCGACGTCACCCCGAGCTCGAGCAGCAGTCCGGAGATCCACGCGTAGTGGTCGGTGCGCGACCACTCGGAGTCGCTGAACCGGCCGGCCAGGAACGAGGCGAGCTCCTGGGGGCTGAGACGAGGGTCGTCGGGGGCGTCGGTGTCGGGATGCGTCGTGGTCCCGGCGCGCAGTCGGTCGCGGATGGTGGAGAACTCCCGATCGGCCAGCTCGAGGAGGCCTGCGGCCAGGGTGAAGCGGCGATCGAGGTCGGGTGCCTGGTCCTCCGGGACCGTGCCCTTGTACCGGACGTCGTGCTCGAACTCGGCCCAGGCGTGCTGGAGCACGGTGCGCAGCTGGATCTGCACCGTCCGTCCGCGGGCGAGGTCGCGGTGGCGGCCCACGTCGAGGGTCTCGGGCAGTCGGACGAGCAGGTGGCGGCTGGCGTAGCCCCAGCGACCCTCGTCGGCGGTCTCGCGCCCCATGTCCCGATCGTCGAGCAGGACGAGCTGGTCGGCGAGCAGGTCGGCGACCACGGCGACGTCCCCGTGGGTGTAGGTGATGATCCGCAGGCCCGCCTGGTCGGTGATCTCGCGCAACGGGTCCGAGAAGACCGCGCGACCGCCCGTGGTGCGGTGGGCCTTCGTCGCGAACGAGGCCACGCTCTTGGCGCGTCCCCCGACGCTGAGGTAGTTGATCCCGGCGTCGTCGAGCAGCCGGGTGACGACGTCGACGAGGTCGTCGACGAGCTCCGCGAGCCGCGGCCACTGCGCGGCATAGGCCTGGACGGCGTGATTCACCGGACCGTGCTCGGCGGGCTCCGGGTCGACGTCCGCCCGGGGAGAGGGCCGATGACCGGCGGGGAGCGTCGGAGTGACGATGACGCCGGTCTCGGCGTCGCCGTAGCTGGTGAGCCGGGAGGGGGCGCGGGCGACGAGCAGGGCGACGTACGCGCACACGACGGCGTCCACCTGGTCCTCGACCACGCGCAGCTCGCTCTTGCGAGTGGCGGTCCGTACGCCGGCCACGACGTCCCGCCAGTCGTCGTGGTGCAGGGACATCGCCGGCTCAGCCTCCGCGAGGCCCTCGAGGAGCTCGACGAGACGGAGCAGCTCGGACTGCAGGCGGGCGAAGGACCGACCGGACTTGTGCTTGTACTTGAGGGTGCGGCCGA
>JBQGDU010000393.1:0-7257 GCA_052039245.1 Aeromicrobium sp.
CCGCACCGGGTCGATGCGGTGAGCCCGGCCGCCGCGGCGGAGTTCGACCAGCTCGCCGACCTCGCGGCCGAGGCACTGCGACAGATGCGCGGCGTCCTGGACGTCCTGCGGACCGAGCCCGGTCAGTCCGGCCGCGCGCCCGTGCCGCACCTCGATGACCTGGAGGAGCTGTTCGCGTCGGCCCGTTCCACCGGGCAGGCCGTGGACGTCGTGGGCTCGCCACCGGCAGCGGAGCGGGTCCCCACCGAGGTCGGCGCGACGGTGTATCGGATCGTCCAGGAGGCACTCAGCAACGCTCGCCGTCACGCGCCGACGGCGCACGTCCGGGTGACGCTGGAGTCCGACGAGGCCGAGCTGCGGGTCCGCGTCGTCAACGCTGTCTCCTCCCCGGCCGAGGAGTCCACCGAGGGTCACGGCGTGGTGGGGATGCGTGAGCGGGCCGAGTCCGTCGGGGGCAGCCTCACCGTCGACGCGTCCAGCCCGTCCGAGTACGTCCTCGAAGCACGGCTGCCGGTGCGCCCGGAGCCCGGATCCGCCACGGTGGAGTCATGACGATCAGGGTGGTCGTGGTCGACGACCAGGAGATGGTGCGGCTCGGGTTCGTCGCCCTGCTGGACAGTCGACCCGACCTGGAGGTCGTGGGGACCGCCGCCGACGGGTCGCAGGCGCTCCAGGTGGTGCGGCGGACGAGCCCCGACGTGGTGCTGCTGGACGTACGCATGCCCGTGCTCGACGGGATCGAGACCCTGCGACGTCTCATGCAGGGCGCCGCGACGACGCCGGCCAAGGTCATCATGTTGACGACGTTCGACGCCGACGAGTACGTCCACGAGTCCCTGCGGCTCGGGGCGAGCGGCTTCCTGCTCAAGGACGCCTCACCGGACGAGCTCGCCTCCGCGATCCGCCTCGTCCACGGTGGTGACGCCCTGCTCTCTCCGTCGGTGACGCGACGGGTGATCGAGCAGTTCGCGCAGGCCCCTCGACGGCGTCGGGCCGACCCTCGGCTCCAGGGGCTGACCGATCGCGAGCGTGAGGTGCTCGAGCACGTCGCCCGCGGCGAGTCCAACGTCGAGATCGCCACGGCACTCTTCCTCGCCGAGCAGACCGTCAAGACGCACGTGAGCCGCATCCTCGGCAAGCTCGGCCTGCGGGACCGTGCCCAGGCGGTGGTGTTCGCGTACGAGAGCGGACTCGTCCAGCCCCACGCCTGAGCCCGCCGGTCCTCAGTCCGCGAGGGCGGTCAGCGTCGCACGAGCACCCTTCTCGTGCAGGCTCGTGAGCGCCCGGGTGAACGCCTCGACGAAGCGCTCGTCCTCCACCAGGTCCCCGAAGACGGGCCGGTGCGCGAGGAACGCCGTGGGGTCCTCGCGCTGTGAACGGGCGAGCGGGACGAGCGTGTCGGCGAGTCGGTCGACGACCTCGATCGGGTCCCCCGCCTCGTCGACCCCCTCGGCGTAGCGCGCCCAGGCGGCGACGATCGTGGCCGACCGCTCGACGGGGCCACCCGTCCGCAGGTTCTCGCGCACCACCGGCAGCAGCCACGTGGGGATTCGGTCCGACGACTCCGCCGCCAGCCTGGCGATCGTGTCCGCGATGCGGGGGTTGGCGAACCGCTCGATGAGCGTGTGCCGGTACTCGTCGAGATCGACACCGGGCACCTCGGGCAGGGTCGGCGTCGCCTCCTCGGTCATGTAGCGCAGCAGGAAGTCCACGAAGAGCGGGTCCTGCGCGGCGTCGTGCACGAGTCGGTACCCACACAGGTGTCCGAGGTAGGCAATGCCCTGGTGGCTCGCGTTGAGCAGCCGCAGCTTCATGAGCTCGTAGGGCGTCACGTCGTCGACGAGCCGCACTCCCACGTCTTCCAACGCCGGTCGGCCCTGGGTGAAGTCGTCCTCGAGCGCCCACTCGACGTACGGCTCGGTGACCACGGGCCAGCCGTCCTCCAGGCCGAACTCCTCGGCCACCTCGGCCGAGAGCCCTTCCGGGGTGACAGGGGTGATGCGGTCGACCATCGAGCTCGGGAACCTGGTGCGCTCGCGCATCCACGGAGCGAGGTCCTCGCCGGTCACCGCGTCGAGCGCCTCCGCGAACCCGACGAAGGCGGTGCGCGCGACGTCGCCGTTGGACTGGACGTTGTCGCACGACATCACGGTGGGGGAGTCGAGACCGCGCTCGCGTCGGCGTCGCAGGCCGGCGGCGACGAGACCGAACACCGTGCGCGGCTGGTCCGGTGCGGCGAGGTCGGCCTGAACGGCCGGGTCGTCCAGCACGAACGCGCCGTCACGATCGACGTTGTAGCCGCCCTCGGTGACGGTCAGGGAGACGATGCGGGTGTCGGGATGGGCGACGGCCTCGATCGCGGCGTCGACGTCGTCCGGTGCGTAGACGTAACGCAGGATCGAGCCGACGACCTGCGGCTCACGCGTCCCCTCGGGCTGCTCGACGACCAGGGTGTACAGCCCGTCCTGGGCATCGAGGACGTCGCGCATGCGGGAGTCGCCCGGCAGCAGCCCGATGCCGGTGAGCCCCCAGGCGGGGTCTCCGCCGGACTGCAGCAGGGCGTCCAGGTACATCGCCTGGTGCGCGCGGTGGAACCCTCCGACTCCGACGTGCACGATGCCGGACGTCACCGCGGTGCGGTCGTACGTCGGCCGTGGCACCGACAGCTCGTCCATCGTCGACTCGCTCAGCCGGACGGTGTTCTGACTCATCGATGGCTCCTCTCGCGGGCGACCGCCTGGAACGGCGCTCCTCCGGGTGTTGCGCAGGTCACAGTGGCGATGGTACCTTCCTGAGCACTTGATCCGCCAATGAGCATCTGCTCACACCGATCTGAGGCACGAAGGAGGTGGCCGGCTCATGACCGTGACGACCCAGCCCCGTGGCAACCAGTCACGCAGCACCCCGTCCACCGACGACCTGCGCCTCGCCCTCCGCGCCGCGACGCTCTACCACGTCGAGGGCATGACCCAGGCCGAGATCGCCCAGCGTCTCGGCGTCTCCCGGCCCACGGCCGGACGGCTCGTCGCCCGGGCCCGTCAGCAGGGACTCGTCCGCATCGAGGTCGACGTCCCCGCCCACCTGGCCGAGCAGGTCCATGCCGACGAGGAACGTGCGCTCGAGCAGCGGTTCGACCTCACCGAGGTGATCGTGGTGGGGGAGACCGTGACGGGTCCACCGGAGCGCTCGGCCAGCTTCGCCGCGCCGGGACGCGCCGCCGCCTCGCTCATCGCCCGGCGACTCGGCGCCGAGGACACCCTCGGCTTCACCTGGGGACCCGAGACCGTCGCCGTGGCCCAGGCGCTCGCCCCGGGCGACGCGACGTGCGCCCGCGTCGTCCAGCTCGACGGCTCCATCACCACCGCCGACTACCAGACCGGCACCGAGTACGTGCTCGGTCGCTGTGCCGAGCAGCTGGGCGCCACGACCCTGCGACTCCCCGCGCCGCTGTTCGCCGACAAGTCCACCGTCGCCTCGCTGCAGGCCGACGCCGTGGTCTCCCGCACCCTGCGCGCGGGCGCCGAGGCCGACGTCATGATGTTCGGCGACGGCGCCGTCTCCCGGGCCACCACCCTGTTCGAGGGTGCCTTCGTCGACACCGCGATGCTGGCCGAGCTCACCGCGGCCGGAGCCGTCGGGGAGATCGGCGGCCGCTACTTCCGTCAGGACGGCAGCACCGTGGAGGGCGAGCTCGCCGAGCGCGCCGTCTCGGTGACGCTCGAGGCGGTCCGCGCCTGCCCCGCCTCCGTGCTCGTCACGGGCGGGGAGTCCAAGCACCACGCCACCCTGGGCGCCCTGCGGGGCGGGCTCGCGTCGCTGCTCGTGTGCGACGTCGAGACCGCGCGCTGGCTGCTCGACCAGTAACCGACCCACCGATGGGGGAACGACCGATGAAGCCCACCACCCGGCGAGCACGCCGACGAGGCACGCGCCGGCTCGCCGCTGCAGCAGGGGTCGGCATGGTCACCCTCGCAGCATGCGCCGGACCCGCGTCGTTCAGCGGATCGGACGACACCGTCACCGTCGCGATGGTCTCCAACTCCCAGATGCAGGACGCCCGAGCCCTCTCGGCGCAGTTCGAGGCCGACAACCCCGACATCGACCTGAAGTTCGTCACGCTCTCGGAGAACGAGGCCCGCGCCAAGATCACCGCGTCGACCGCGATGGGCGGCGGGGAGTTCGACGTCGTCATGATCAGCAACTTCGAGACCCCGCAGTGGGCCGAGAACGGCTGGCTGCGCAATCTCTCCGAGTACGCCGAGCAGACCGAGGGCTACGACGAGGAGGACTTCATCCCGTCCTTGCGCGAGTCGCTCTCCTACGAGGGCTCCATGTACTCAGTGCCCTTCTACGGCGAGTCCTCCTTCCTCATGTACAACAAGAGCCGGTTCGCCGAGGCGGGCGTGGAGCTGTCGGAGGAGCCGACCTGGGACGAGGTCAAGGCCGCGGCCGAGGAGCTCGACGCCCCCGGCGAGCCGGGCATCTGCCTGCGCGGCAAGCCCGGCTGGGGCGAGCTGCTGGCGCCGCTCAACACCGTCGTCAACACGTTCGGCGCCCGGTGGTTCGACGAGGACTGGAACCCGCAGCTCACGAGTCCGGAGTTCAAGGAGGCCGTGCAGTTCTACGTCGACCTCGTGCGGGAGAGCGGACAGCCCGGCGCCGCCGGCAGCGGATTCACCGAGTGTGCCACTCAGCTCGCCCAGGGTCGGGCGGCCATGTGGTACGACGCGACGTCGGCCGTCTCCACCCTGGAGGACCCCGAGGCCAGCCAGGTGGCCGGCGACGTCGGCTACGTCAAGGCGCCGATCAAGGAGAAGGAGAGCTCGGGCTGGCTCTACACCTGGGCGCTCGGCATCCCTGAGGCCAGCGAGAAGCCGGACGAGGCATGGAAGTTCATCTCCTGGATGACCAGCAAGGACTACCTCGAGCTCGTCGGTGAGGAGCTGGGATGGGAGCGGGTGCCCCCGGGCAGCCGCACGTCCACCTACGAGATCCCGGAGTACGCCGAGGCGGCGCAGGCCTACGGCGACGTGACGCTGGAGTCCATCGAGGGAGCGGACCCGCAGGATCCCGCGGTCGACCCGGTTCCGTACACCGGAGTGCAGTTCCTCGCGATCCCTGAGTTCCAGGATCTCGGGACGAGGGTGAGCCAGCAGATCAGCGCCGCCATCGCCGGCCGCCAGACGGTGGACGAGGCACTCGAGCAGTCGCAGCGGTACGCCGAGGTCGTCGGCGAGAGCTACCGGGAGGACCAGTGACCAGCACCATCGAGAGACCGGCCGACACGAGCGTCGCCGAGCGCGTCGCGCGCGCCAAGCAACGTCGAGAGGGTGCCGTGTCCCGCGCCGAGGGATGGCGCCGCCGCGGGCCATTGCTGCCCGCACTGATCTTCATGATCGTCGTGACGCAGATCCCGTTCGTGTTCACGCTCTACTACTCGACGCAGTCCTGGAACCTCGTGCGGCCCGGGTCGCGGCAGTTCGTCGGCCTGCAGAACTACGCGAGCGTCTTCGCCGACAGCCAGTTCCGCGGTGTCGCCCTCAACACGGTGCTCATCATCGTCGGCACGGTGCTCATCTCGGTGGTGCTGGGACTCGGGCTCGCTCTGCTGCTGGACCGGGCGTTCCTCGGCCGCGGCGTCGTGCGGACGCTGCTCATCACCCCGTTCCTCGTCACGCCGGTGGCTGGTGCACTGCTGTGGAAGACCACCATGTTCGACCCCGTCTTCGGCATCATGAACTTCGTCCTCGCCCCCTTCGGCGCGGGCGAGACCGACTGGGTCAGCAGCTACCCGCTCGCGGCCGTGATGATCGCGCTGGTGTGGCAGTGGACGCCGTTCATGATGCTGCTGATCCTCGCCGGGCTGCAGTCCATGCCGCGCGACATCCTGGAGGCCGGCCGGGTCGACGGAGCGAGCGCGTTCGCGCAGTTCCGTGAGCTCACCCTGCCGCACCTGCGCCGCTTCATCGAGCTCGGAGCGGTGCTGGGGGCCATCTACCTCGTCAACACCTTCGACGCGATCTACATGATCACCCAGGGTGGGCCGGGCACCGCGAGCGCCAACCTGCCCTTCTACATCTACCAACGAGCCTTCCTCGGCTTCGACATCGGCCAGGCCGCGGCGATGGGCGTCGTCGTGGTGGTCGGGACGATCGTCGTGGCGACGCTCGCCCTGAGGCTGATCTTCACGTCCTTCAGCGGCAAGGAGGAGGCGGCCTGATGAGCACGTCCACGACCGACCGTCCGACCACGACGGCCACCCGTCGCAAGAAGCGCGAGTCCCACCCCGTCTGGGGCGTCCTCGCCTGGATCGCCGGCATCGGCTTCTTCTTCCCGGTCTTCTGGATGGTCCTGACCTCATTCAAGCAGGAGGCCGACGCCTACACCGACCCGCCGACCCTGTTCTTCACGCCGACGCTCGATCAGTACCGCGCCGTCTTCGACACCGGACTCGGCACTGCGCTGATGAACTCCGCGTTCGCGACCGTCGTCTCGACCGTCCTGGTGCTGGCCCTCGGCGTCCCCGCCGCGTTCGCACTCTCCCTGCGGGCGGTCCGGCGCACGCAGGACGCCTTGTTCTTCTTCATCAGCACCAAGATGCTGCCGGTCGTGGCGGCGATCGTGCCGATCTACGTGATCGTCGCGAACATCGGCCTGCTGGACAACGTCTGGTCGCTCGTCGTGCTCTACACCGCGATGAACCTGCCCATCGCGGTGTGGATGATGCGCTCGTTCTTCCTCGAGGTGCCGGGCGAGCTGCTGGAGGCGGCGAGCATCGACGGCGCGAGCCTGTGGACGTCGGTCCGTGAGGTGATCCTGCCGATCGTCTCGCCCGGCATCGCTGCCACGGCGCTCATCTGCGTGATCTTCTCCTGGAACGAGTTCTTCTTCGCCGTCAACCTCACGGCCGTCCAGGCTCAGACGATGCCCGTCTTCCTCGTCGGCTTCATCACCGGCGAGGGCCTGTACTGGGCCCGCCTGTCCGCCGCCGCCACGATGGCTGCCCTCCCGGTCGTCATCGCCGGTTGGGTCGCGCAGAACAAGCTCGTGCGCGGCCTGTCCTTCGGTGCGATCAAGTGACCTCCCACCGTCAGCCCACTGCCACCACCCCCATCGAGAACTGAGGACCCCATGGCCGCCATCAGCTACCAGAAGGCCACCTGCATCTACGCGGGCTCGGACTCCCTGGCCGTCGACTCCCTCGACCTCGAGATCGAGGACGGCGAGTTCGTCGTCCTCGTCGGTCCGTCCGGCTCG
>JBQGDU010000394.1:0-1973 GCA_052039245.1 Aeromicrobium sp.
GCCCATCGCGCGGGAGCTGCCCATGGAGTACGCCCTCGAGCTGAACCGCCTGATCGAGCTGCAGATGGAGGGTGCGGTCGGATGACGCTCACCGAGACGAACATCGAGAACGTCGAGCAGGTGCTGGAGCTGGACCACGTCGAGTCCCACCTGCACCCGGAGCCGACCTTCGACGTCGCCGCGCACCCGGCGCCGACCGGGCTCGAGGAGATCTGGCGCTTCACGCCGCTGAAGCGACTGCGCGGTCTGCTCGACGGCGAGCCGTCGAACGCGACGCTGGCCCGTGGGGAGCACGTGCCCAGCGGCGTCACGCTCTCCTCGGTCGGCGCCGACGAGGCACGTGCCCTCGGGGTCAACGCCCCGTTCGACCGCCTGGGTGCGCTCGCCGCGGCCAACGCCGCTGACGTGCAGCTGCTGGACGTGCCGGCCGATCTCGAGGTGGACGAGCCGATCACGCTCACGCTGCGCGGCGACTCCGTCGAGGACACCGTGTGGGCGCACCACGTGATCCGCGTGGGCACCCACGCCACCGCGACGATCATCGTCGACCACGCCGGCAGCGCCACGTACGACGCCTTCACCCAGGTGCTCGTCGGCGACGGCGCCAGGGTCGACATCGTGACGGTCAACGACTGGGCCGACGACGCCGTGCACGCCGGGCAGTACAACGTCCGGGTGGGTCGTGACGCCTCCGTGCGCCTGTTCGAGATCAGCCTCGGCGGCGACCTCGTGCGCACCAGCGTCAACGTCGACTACGCCGGTCCCGGCGGCAGCGCCGACGTGCTCGGCGTCTACTTCGCCGATGCCGGCCAGCACATCGAGCACCGCCAGTTCATCGACCACACCGCGCCCAAGACGCGCAGCAACGTCGAGTACAAGGGCGCGCTGCAGGGTCAGGACGCCCACACGGTCTGGATCGGCAACGTGTTGATCCGCAAGGTCGCCGAGGGCATCGACACGTTCGAGCAGAACGACAACCTGGTGCTCACCGACGGCGCCAAGGCCGACTCGGTGCCCAACCTGGAGATCGAGATCGGCGACATCGCCGGTGCCGGCCACGCCAGCACGACCGGCCGGTTCGACGACCAGCACCTGTTCTACCTGCAGAGCCGCGGCATCCCCGAGGACGAGGCGCGGCGTCTCGTCGTGCACGGCTTCTTCAACGACGTCATCCGGCGCATCGGCGTGCCGGAGCTGCGCGAGCGGCTCGTCGCCGCGATCGAGGACGAGCTCGCCGGTGCCGACCTCTCCGGTCTCGACCGCCGCCCCGGCACCCCCGCCGAGGTGGCAGGAGCGACCTCGTGAGCGAGCAGTTCGCCGCGCCCCTCGACGTGCTCGTCGAGGGGACGGCCACGGCGGTCACCGTCGACGGCGTCGAGATCGCGCTCGTCCGGGACGGTGACGAGGTCTTCGCCGTCCGCGACGAGTGCTCCCACGCCGCGATCCCGCTCTCCGAGGGCGAGGTCGAGGGCTGCGAGATCGAGTGCTGGCTGCACGGCTCGCGCTTCGACGCCCGCACCGGCAAGCCGCTGAACCTCCCGGCCACCGAGCCGGTCCCCACGTACCCCACGACCATCCAGGACGGCCGCGTCATGGTCGACGTGTCCGCCCCCACCAGGAGCTGAACAACGATGAGCACCCTCGAGATCAAGAACCTGCACGTCTCGGTCAACACCGAGGACGGTGAGAAGGAGATCCTGCGCGGCGTCGACCTGACGGTCAACAGCGGCGAGGTCCACGCGATCATGGGCCCGAACGGCTCGGGCACGTCCACCCTCGCGTACTCCATCGCCGGCCACCCGAAGTACCAGATCACCGACGGCGAGGTGCTCCTGGACGGCGAGAACATCCTCGAGCTCAGCGTCGACGAGCGAGCCCGCGCCGGGCTGTTCCTCGCGATGCAGTACCCCGTGGAGGTGCCCGGCGTCTCGGTGGCCAACTTCCTGCGCTCGGCGAAGACTGCCTTGGACGGC
>JBQGDU010000395.1:0-4990 GCA_052039245.1 Aeromicrobium sp.
CGTGGCCACGGGACTCGGTGGTCGCCCCGTGCTGCGCAACGTGGCGATCGGCTTCATCCTCGCCTCGACGCTGCAGCTCCTGTTCAGCGGTGTCCTCGGGCTCAACCTGCCGGCCGGCGTCCTGGGGATGATCTGACGTGGACCAGCTCATGAACCTCGCCGGCGGCTTCGGCGACGTCTTCACCTGGCAGAACCTCATCTGGGTCACGGTCGGCGCCTTCCTCGGCACGGCGGTCGGCGTCATGCCCGGCCTGGGCTCCGCGATGGCGGTCGCCCTGCTGCTGCCGATGACGTTCACGCTCGACCCGCTCGCGTCGCTCATCATGTTCAGCGGCATCTACTTCGGCGGGCTCTTCGGCGACTCCACGGCCGGCATCTTGATGAACACGCCGGGCAACTCCACGGCCATCGCGACCACGTTCGAGGGCCATCGGATGGCCCTGGACGGCCGGGCGCCGCAAGCCCTCGCGACGTCGGCCATCGGAGCGTTCACCGGTGGCATGATCGCCACGACGCTGGTCGTCTTCTTCGCGCCGACGCTCGCCGAGCTCGCCACGAGCTTCGGCCCGGGCGAGTACTTCGCCCTCGCTCTGTTCGCCTTCGTCGCCATCTCGACGATCGTCTCCGACTCCCCCGTCCGCGGCCTGGCGGCGCTCGCGTTCGGACTGGCCCTGGCTCTCGTGGGCATCGACCAGTCCACCGGCACGACCCGGTTCACCTTCGAGTCCCCTGCGCTGTTCGACGGCATCAGCATCGTCGTCATCACGGTGGCCATGCTCGCCATCGGCGAGGTGCTGCACGTCGCCAGCAAGGTGGGGCGCTCCGACGCCAAGCAGCTCATCCCCTCCCGAGGTCGACCCTGGCTCTCCAGGGCGGAGTTTCGCAAGGCGCTGCCCGCCTGGTTGCGCGGCAGCGCGTTCGGCGTCCCGTTCGGCATCATCCCCGCCGGCGGCGCCGAGGTCCCGACCTTCCTCGCCTACGGCTCCGAGCGTCGGTTGGACCGCCGGCGCAAGGACCCGGAGTTCGGCACCGGTGCCATCCAGGGCGTCGCTGCTCCCGAAGCGGCCGGCAACGCCACGGCCGGTTCGGCGATGGGCTCGTTGCTCGCGCTCGGTCTGCCGACGTCAGCCACCGCTGCCCTGCTGCTCGCCGCCTTCCAGCAGTACGGCATGCAGCCCGGACCGCTGCTCTTCGAGCGCAACGGCGAGATCGTCTGGGCACTGCTGGCCAGCCTGTTCATCGCGATGATCGCACTGCTGATCCTGAACCTGCCCTTCGCTCCGCTGTGGGCCAAGCTGCTGCAGCTGCCGCAGGCGCACCTCTACGCGGGCATCACGGTGTTCGCGAGCCTGGGCGTCTACGCGACCGGCGCCAGCACCACCGACCTCGCCATCATGTGCGCCCTGGGGGTGCTGGCCTACGTCATGCGCCGCAACGACGTGCCGCTCGCCCCCGTGCTCATCGCGGTGATCCTGGGCCCGCTCGCGGAGTACTCGTTACGTGACGCGATGGCGAACTCCGGCAACGACCCGCTGACGCTGGTCAGCAGTCCCATCACCGTCACGCTCTACGCACTGCTCGTCCTGGGTGTCGCCTGGGCCGCCTGGCAACGGGCGCGGTCCCGACGATCGTCTGACTTCTAGCGGGCCGTCCACGAGAGGCCCCGTCCGCTCCGTCTAGTCGTGGAAGCTGTCCGCGAGCGCGTCGAGGTGCCGCTGCAGACCCTTCAGGCGTTCGGCGTCCCAGCCGTCCGGGTCGAGCGTCTCGTACCACGCGCGGAGCGGCAACGTGCCGTAGCGGTGACCAAGCCCTTCTCCGAAGGTCGTGCCGACGGCCTGGTCGGCGCTGATCTGCAGGAACGTGGTCAGCGGTCGCCACGACAGGTCCGGGGTCACCCTGGCGTCGAGCGGCTCCTCGAGCCAGTCCGGCCGGCTCCACGACAGCGACGGCTCCCACCAGACGATCGGGTCGTCGGCGAACTGCAGGAAGGCGTGCCGGGCCTCGGTCCCCTCGAGGTCCGCGGCGTCGCCGGCGAAGACCACCTCGGGGACGTCGGCGATCTCCGGCCGGATCTGCAGCGAGCCGGCGTCACGTCGGTCCTCCGCCTCACGACGCAGGCTCGACATCGGCGGCGTCCCCACCCACATCGACCCGTCGACCCTGCGCACGAGGGCGTCCAGGTTGTCGAAGGCGCCGGTCCCTCCGTACGCGCCGAGGCTCTCACCGGCCACGAGCAGGCTCGGTCGCTCCGCCTCCGGCAGGGCGTCGAGCCGCTCGACCACGGCGCCGAGGAGTGCCGAGGCGCTGTCGACGGCGGCCGCCTGCTCCGACAGGTAGGCGATCGGACTCGGCAGGTGCGAGTACTGCACGGAGACCGTCGCGACGTCACCGGCATGGAAGTACTCCACCGGCTGGACGATCTGCTCGTTGACCCATCCCGTACCCGTGGGCGTGACGACGAGCAGGACCTCACGCTCGAACGCGGCGGTCCGCTCCAGCTCGCGCACGGCGAGCTCGGCACGTTCCTCGTCGGTCTGCGCGGACGCACGGCCCACGAACACCCGGACGGACTCCTGGGCGTCCTCACCGCCGAAGCGCTCGAGGGCGACGACGTCGGGGGCTCGCGTCATGAAGCGTCGTCCCTCGTTCCCGAGGTCGTTCCACGCGACGAAGGAGTCCGGCGAGCCGGATCGCAGCGACGACGTCGGCGCCGCCGGCTCGTCGTCGTCGACCTCGAGGTCGGCACTCTCGCGTGTCTCGTTGATCCCGTCCATGAACCGCGAGTACGCGAGCTCGTCCACCGCCAGCGTCAGGACGACGGCCGTGGCCGCGAGGCTCACGACGCCTCCGAGCGACCACGGGACGATCTTGTCCACGCCCCAGAAGACTCGTCCGTAGACGAACCGACACCCCCACGTGAGGAGTCCGCCGACCACGACGACGGCGACGACCACCAGCACCGTGGAGGCGTACCGGAACCGGTCGTCGACGTCGAATCCGAGCGCGTTCCACTCGTCCTGACGCCCCGGCACGCTCAGCAGCAGGAAGACCGGCAGCGACGCGAGGCCGACCCACCCCGCCACGACGCGGAGCCGCGCCAGACGGTCACGGTCGATCCGGTGCCCCCAGGGCGTGAGACGCGCGAGCCGACCGGGCAGGCAGCCGAGGAGGTAGGCCACCAGGATGCTGACGCCGCTGATGACGCCCTGCCACGCCCAGGAACGCGGCAGCAGGGAAGGGGTCAGCGACTGCTGGTAGGCGAGGATCGCGAGCAGGACCCCGACGGTGCTGCGTCGGCTCAGGAACCGCTCGACGACCCCGCGGAAACGACTCACGGCCTGAGCCTGGACCCGGGCCGGCCCGGCCCTCAGGGACTCGGGGACCCGGTCGGACCGGCCTTGCGCCGCCCGATGAAGATCGAGGCGATGCCGGTGCCGACGCCGATCACGATGAGCAGGAGCCCGACGATGCGGAACGGCTTGGGCGAGCTGTTGTGGTCGGCGATCTCCTCCCAGCTCTCGATGGAGATGTTGCAGTCCTTCTCCTCGTCCACGAAGCCGGACGACGGCTGCCCCTCCGGGACGCACTCGGAGTCCGGCGGGCCGGGCTGCAGCAGGATCGAGACGACCCCGAGGACCACCAGGGCGGCGGCGAGGAGCAACAGCACTTTGCGCATGAGGTGATCCAACCACATCGAGACCCCGCGTTCCGGTGGAACGCGGGGCCTCGATGACGGGCGACGGTGGCGGGCTACTCGCCGGAGCCGGCCTCGACCGCGAGCGGGTCGGTGCCCTCGGTCAGCTCGAGGTCGGCCTTGGGCGTGCCCTTGAAGGTGAAGTAGGCGGCCTTGCCCTCACCCTCGACGTCGACCAGGACGATCTCGCCGGAACGGATCTCGCCGAACAGCATCTTCTCGGCCAGCGTGTCCTCGATCTCGCGCTGCACGGTCCGACGCAGCGGACGCGCGCCGAGCACCGGGTCGAAGCCACGCCTGGCGAGCAGGTCCTTGGCCGCGGGCGTGAGCTCGATGCCCATGTCCTTGTCCTTCAGACGGGACTCCAGCGAGCCGATCATCATGTCGACCATCTCGATGATCTCGTCCTGCGTGAGCGGCGGGAACACCACGATCTCGTCGACGCGGTTCAGGAACTCCGGACGGAAGTGCTGCTTGAGCTCCTCGGAGACCTTCCCCTTCATCTGCTCGTAGCTGCCGGCGACGTCGTCGGCCCGGCTGAAGCCGAGGTTGACGCCCTTGGCGATGTCCCTCGTGCCGAGGTTGGTGGTCATGATGATGACGGTGTTCTTGAAGTCGACCACCCGACCCTGGGAGTCGGTGAGGCGTCCCTCCTCCAGAATCTGCAACAGCGAGTTGAAGATGTCGGGGTGGGCCTTCTCGACCTCATCGAACAGCACCACGCTGAACGGACGACGGCGGACCTTCTCGGTGAGCTGCCCGCCCTCCTCGTACCCGACGTAGCCCGGAGGGGCGCCGAACAGGCGCGCCACCGTGTGCTTCTCGGAGTACTCGCTCATGTCGAGCTGGATGAGGGCGTCGTCCTCGCCGAACAGGAAGTTGGCGAGCGCCTTGGACAGCCACGTCTTGCCGACGCCGGACGGGCCGGCGAAGATGAACGACCCGCCGGGACGGCGCGGGTCCTTCAGACCGGCACGCGTGCGCCGGATGGCCCGTGACAGAGCCTTGACGGCCTCGTCCTGACCGATGACGCGCTTGTGGAGCTCGTCCTCCATGTTGAGCAGACGGCCGGACTCCTCCTCGGTCAGCTTGACGATGGGGATGCCGGTGGCGAGCGCCAGGACCTCGGCGACGAGCTCCTCGTCGACGACGGCCACGACGTCCATGTCGCCGGCCTTCCAGGCCTTCTCACGGTCGGCCTTGGCGAGGATGAGCTTCTTCTCCTCGTCGCGCAGCGACGCGGCCTTCTCGAAGTCCTGCTCCTCGGAGGCCTGCTCCTTCTGCTCGCGGACCTTG
>JBQGDU010000396.1:0-2698 GCA_052039245.1 Aeromicrobium sp.
TCACGCCGTTGCTGGCCCCCGCGATCATCAGCAGGACCCAGACGATGAGCAGGATGGTCGGCATCTCCGTGCCCGGGCTGTCACGTGTGAAGGAGATGGCGTGCGAGATCGGCGTGCGGCCGTTCTCGTCCTCCCAGCCGATGGCGAGGAACGCGAAGATGAGCCCCACGGTGATCTGGCCGACCATCTTGGCCTTGCTGCGCAGGCCGAGGCTGCGCTGCTTGGAGATCTTGATGTAGTCGTCGAGGAAGCCGATCGCTCCGAGACCGACGAACAGGAACAGCAGCAGCAGGGCGGAGGCGCTCGGCGGGAATCCCGTGGCGAGCTTGGCGACGGCGTAGCCCCCCACCGCCGCGAGGATGATGACCGTCCCGCCCATCGTCGGCGTCCCGCGCTTCACGTGGTGCGAGGTCGGTCCGTCGTCGCGGATCAGCTGGCCGTAGCCCTTCTTCACCAGCAGGTTGATCGCCAGGCGGGTTCCCAGCAGCGTCCCGAGGAGGGCGAGGGCGCCGGCGATCAGGATGGCGAGCATGGGGTGAGGGATCCTCTCTGTCGTGGCCCTGTCGTGACTCTTTCGCGACCTTGGGGGGCTCGGCGCGACGACGTGGCCGGGTCCGAGTATGCCGTCAGTCGGCGAGCAGCCCTTCGGTGACCCGCTCCAGCCGGGCCCCCCGCGATGCTTTCACGAGCACCACGTCGCCCGGTTCGAGCCACGCTCGGAGTGTGTCGACCACCACCGAGACGTCGCTCACCCGCTCTCCGGTCGCCCCGGCCCCCTCGGCCACCCCCACGGCGCCGGCACCCACGGCGAGCACGCGGTCGTAGTCGAGCTCGTGGGCCCGTCGTCCCACCTCCACGTGACGTTCGTGGGCGTCGGCGCCGAGCTCGAGCATCTCCCCCAGCACGGCCACACGACGGCGTCCGGACATCTTCGCCACGGCCTCCAGCGCCGCGAGGGTCGACTCCGGGTTGGCGTTGTAGGAGTCGTCCACCACCACGACGCCGTCCGCACGCCGGTGACGTTGCATGCGCATGGGCGAGGCGGGGACGAAGCCGTCCAGGGCACCGGCCACGTCGAGACCGACGTCCGGACGTGGCAGGGCGTGCAGGATCGCTGCGGTGGCGGCGAGGTTGGCGGCGTGGTGGGCTCCCACGAGCGGGACGTGGTGCCTGCGGACGTCCTCGCCGACTCGCAGCGTGACGTCCGGCTCGCCGCCGGCGTCGAGCGCGACGTCGGTGATGCGGACGTCCGCGCCGTCGGCGGCGCCGAAGAGCACCGTGCGGGCACCCTCCGGGACGCGCTCGCGCATCGCGGCGACACGGGGATCGTCGGCGTTGAGCACGGCGGTGCCGCCGGGACGCAGCGACTCCACGAGCTCGCCCTTGGCCACGGCGATGTTGTCGACGGAGCCGAACTCCCCCACGTGGGCGGTCCCCACGTTCAGCACGGCGGCGACGTCCGGAGGGGCGATGCGGCACAGCCGGGTGATGTGACCGATGCCGCGGGCGCCCATCTCGACGACGAGGTGACGCGTGCTCTCGCGGGCGCGGAGCACCGTGAGCGGCACGCCCAGCTCGTTGTTGTTGTTGCCGGCAGTGGCGACGACCTGCTCGCCCAGCAGGTGCGCGAGGAGGTCCTTGACGCTCGTCGTCCCGTGTGAGCCGGTGATCGCCACGACGGTGGGGCCGACCCGCTCGAGCACGTGCCGGGCGAGCAGGCCGAGCGCCGCGGTCGCGTCGTCCACGACGACGCACGGGGCGTCGACCACCCGCGAGGCGAGGACGGCGGCGGCTCCGCGGTCGAGGGCGGTCTGGACGAAGTCGTGTCCGTCGACGTGCTCGCCGGCGATCGCGACGAAGAGACCGCCGGCGTCGACGGTGCGGGAGTCCACGCTCGCCGGTTCCGTGACGGTGGCGCGACCGTGTGCGACGCCGCCGACCACCTCGGCGATCTCCCCGAGGGACCGGGGGATCATCGGAGGGCCTCGATCATCCGCCGAAGCACGTCCCTGTCGTCGAAGGGGTGCACGACGCCGTCGACCTCCTGGCCTCGCTCGTGCCCCTTCCCCGCGACGACCACGGTGTCGCCGCGGTGCGCGAGGGAGACGGCGCGCTCGATCGCCTCACGACGGCCGGGTACCTCGACGATCGTCCCCGGCCCCGCGGCGGCTCCGTCGAGCACGGCGCGACGGATGGCGGCGGGGTCCTCGGTGCGGGGGTTGTCGTCGGTGACGACCACGAGGTCGGCGTGCCGCGCGGCGGCCTCCCCCATCAGCGGTCGCTTCCCGTGGTCGCGGTCCCCACCGGCACCCAGGACCACGACGAGCCGGCCCGGGGTGACGGGACGCAGCGCGGTCAGGACGGCGGTGACCGCGTCGGGCTTGTGCGCGTAGTCGACGATCGCTGTGAAGTCCTGGCCGGCCTCGACCCGCTCCATCCGACCGGGGACGCCAGGGCTTCGGGCGATGCCTGCCGCGAGTGCGACCGGGTCGTGCCCGGTGTGCGCGAACGAGGCGATGACGGCGAGCGCGTTGGCCACGTTGAAGACGCCGGGGAGGGGGACGCTCAACTCCAGCTCCTGGCCCTCGGGTCCCAGCACCTCGAGGTCGGTCCCCAGGCGGTGCGGACGGACGTTCACGGCGCGCCAGTCGGCCGCGTTGCCCTCGGCGGAGAAGGTCGTGACCGGGAGCGGGGTCAG
>JBQGDU010000397.1:0-8903 GCA_052039245.1 Aeromicrobium sp.
GCCGCACCCCGTGAGGAGTGCGACGAGCAGGACGACAGGCGCGAGGCGTGACGCGTCAGGCACTGTGGCGACGGCGCAGCGCCACGGCGCCCGCAGCACCGGCAGCACCGATGGTGAAGGCGGCCATCAGGCCGAGCGGCAGGGCGGAGGCAGATCCACCGTCACCGGTGCGCACACCGCCGATCGGCACCCGTCGCTCGGACTCCTCGTCGGCCGCGTCGTCGCCGTCACCCGGAGCGCCGGGCGCGTCGTCGCCCTCGTTCAACGCATCGAGGATCTCCTGGCTGAAGACCAGCTGGCCGCGGATCGCACCGGGCACAGCGTCGGTCGTGTGGGTGTCGGCGGAGAACGCCTCGGCCTCGAGGTCCTCCTCGAGCTGTGCGAGCTCGAAGCCGGCGCCGGTGACGGGGCCCCCGACCGGTGTCAGACCGGTGGTCAACGGTCCCTCGGCGCAGCCGCTGCTGGTGCGCTCGGCGTCCGGGTCGTCGGAGACCGGACCGGGGTTCGGGAACGCGATGCGCGGCGGGCCGTTCTGCCCGGCGACGTTCTCGTGGATGTGCGTGGACGTCTTGGCGAGGCTCTGGTAGTCGGTCGACAGACCGGTGACCACGATGTCCCAGCAGATGACCTCGTTCACGGAGTCGATGCCGAAGACGAATGTTCCCGACGCGCCCTCCACCTGTCCCGGACCGGCATCGTTCGGCACGACCTGTTCCGGCGTCGCCTCGGCGATGAAGGCGCTCGTGAACTCCTCCGGCTCTGCTACGCGGTTGTCCGCCGAGCCCGCGTCGGCGTTGGTGTCGGCCGTGGCCGGTGAGGCCAGGAAGCCCAGAGTCAGGGTGGACGCGGCGAGTGCGGTCGCCCCGGCTCCCCATCGGGTGGTGCGCTTCACGGTCATGGAGTTCCCTTCGTCGGTCGGCGCCTGATGACGCCGGCACCCTCGACTACGACGGCCCGGGGGCTCGCGTTCACGACGATGTGCAGAAATTCGTCCGACCCTGTCCGGGGCCACCCTTCACGGCGGATCGTGAACGTCTCCCAGACGAGGGACGTACTCATCGTCATGACGCCCCATGCCACGCCGGCTCGCCTGCGGGTGGCCGTGAGCCGGGATACGGTGGGCGCGCATTTTCCGGCGTCGATGGTGAGGAGTCGAGCGGTTGAACGAGGACCCGGCGCCGTTCGACCTCTGGCAGGCCTACCGTGACCACGGTCGCGAGATCCTCGGGTTCGCCGTCAACGCGTGCGGAGACCGCGGACTGGCCGAGGACTGCGTCCAGGAGACGTTCGTGCGGGCGTGGCTCGCTGCCGACCGCTACGACCCCGAGCGTGGGACGCTGCGTACCTGGCTGTTCGTCATCGCGCGGCGCGTCATGATCGACCAGCTGCGCGCCAAGGGTCGTCGCCCGGTGCACCTCGTGGCCGACGGTGTGGAGCTGACCCCTGACCGGGAGCGCGGGCAGGAGCGGGCCGACGACCACCTGACCCTGATCTGGGCCCTGGCGCAGCTGAGCGAGACCCACCGCCGCGTCGTCGTCGCCGTGCGGCTGGAAGGCCTGACCTACGACGAGCTCAGCTCCCGAGAGGGTGTCCCGCCGGCGACCTTGCGCACCCGCATGTTCCACGCGCTCAAGGGTCTGCGCGCCATACTGGGCGAGGAGGGCGAACGATGACGAGCAGCGAGAACCGCCTGGCCGAGCTGCTGGGGGCAGCGGCGGCCGGTCAGCTGAGTCACGGCGAGGCGGCCGAGCTCGACGCGCTGTGCGCCGAGGACCCCGGCGCCCGAGCCGAACGTGACGCGCTGCTCCAGCTCTCCGCACGGCTGGACGGGGTGTCGTGGGAGGACGTCGTCGTCCCGCCGCACCTCGAGCACTCGATCGCCGCGGCGATGGCGGGGCCCGAGACCGACCTCCGATCGGGCGGGGCGCTCGGCGCCGGGACGCAGCACGGCGACGACGCCGAGCGCGCCGGCGGGGTGCGCCGGGCACGTCGCTGGCCCCGACGACTCGGGATCCTCGCCGCTGCCGTGGCGCTCGTCGCGGCCGGTTCGGTGGCGACGCTCGGTCTGCAGGCGCTCGATGACGACCGTCCGGCTGGTCCGCCCGGTCAGCTCGGGGCCTACGAGCAGGTCTCCTTCGCGCCCGAGACCGACTCCGCCGACGTGCAGGCCGACCTCGTGGCGCACACGTGGGGCACCGAGGCGGTCCTGGTCGTCGACGGGTTGGAGGACGGGGCCGCCTACGAGGTCTCCTTCGTCGACGAGGCCGGTCGTGAGGTCAGCGCGGGCGCGTTCCTCGGCTCGGACGTCACGATCGACTGCCGGATGAATGCGGCGGTGCTGCGCGAGGACGTCCGCACGTTGCAGATCGCCGGCCCGGACGGTTCGATCGTCCGTACGGCTGCTCTGCCCCGACCTGCCGATTGAGCATCGACGATGCGGCGTTCACCCGCTGTTCCCCACGACCTGGGATCCTGTCCCCATGGCCGAGAAGTCCCGCGCGGTCGACGCGACGTCGCCGAGCACGCCCGCAGGTTCCGACACCTCACCGGCGGAGTCCGTGAGACCGGTCGCGAGGGACGTCGAGCGGTTGCGCGCCGCGGTCGCCAGGCTCGAGGCCAAGGTCCTCAAGCGGGAGAAGAAGGCCGCCAAGTGGAAGGCGCGGGCCAAGGCGGAGCGCACACGGGCGGCCAAGCTCGAGGCAGCCCTGCGTCGGGCCACCGCGGAGCGCCCGGTGGACCACCTCGCGGCGACCGCGCGCGATCTCGGGGACGTGCCCATCACCCCGCCGGTCATCGAGCAGCCGGACGTCTCCTGGACGGTGGACCGCCTTCGCACGGTCGCGCGCGATGCCGGCGTCGTCGGTGCCTCGCGGATGACGAAGGCTCAGCTGCTGGCGGCACTCGACGCGTGAGCCGCCACGAGTGCCGGTCGCGTGGAACCGTTCCTCAGGCGGAGCGGCGCAGGCTCTGGGAGAGCCGCTCGGCGGCAGCGGCGACGGCAGGAGCGTGCATGCGTCCCGGCTGACGGGTGAGCCGCTCGAGCGGTCCGGAGACCGAGACCGCGGCGACGACCTTGCCGGAGGGGGAGCGGACGGGAGCAGAGACCGAGCCGACCCCGGTCTCGCGCTCGCCGATGCTCTGGGCCCAGCCCCGGCGTCGCACGGCGGACAGCTCGGCGGCGGAGAACGTCGCCTTGAGCAGGCCCTTGTTCATTCGCTCCGGGTCCTCCCAGGCGAGCAGGACCTGTGCCGCCGAGCCCGCGCTCATGGTGAGCTGGCTCCCGACGGGGATGGAGTCGCGCAGCCCCGTGGGGCGATCGGCGGCGGCGACGCACACGCGGTGGTCGCCCTGGCGGCGGAAGAGCTGGGCGGACTCACCGGTGATGTCGCGCAGTCGCGCCAGGACGGGTCCGGCCGCCGCGAGCAGACGGTCCTCGCCGGCGGCTGCGGCGAGCTCTCCGAGCCGGGGGCCCAGCACGAAGCGGCCCTGCATGTCGCGCGCGACCAGGCGATGGTGCTCGAGGGCGACGGCGAGACGGTGCGCCGTCGGACGAGCCAGGCCGGTGCTGCTCACGAGACTGGCCAGCGTGGCAGGCCCGGGCTCGAGGGCGGCGAGAACGAGAGCGGCTTTGTCGAGAACGCCCACTCCGCTAGAGTTGTCCATGCTCTGATACTGCCGTATCGCATTATGAGACGCAAGTGCTACGTTCAGAGCCCTCGTATGAAGGAGAGATGATGGGCAAGACGCTCGCGGAGAAGATCTGGGACGACCACCTGGTCCGTCGTGGCCCCCATGGGGAGCCCGACCTGCTCTACATCGACCTCCACCTCATTCACGAGGTGACGAGCCCGCAGGCCTTTGACGGCCTGCGTCTCTCCGGCCGGCCCGTGCGTCGACCGGAGCTCACGCTCGCCACCGAGGATCACAACATCCCGACGACCGACCTCGACAAGCCCATCGCCGACCCCGTCTCCCGGACCCAGGTCGAGACGCTGCGCAAGAACGCGGAGGAGTTCGGCGTCCGCCTGTACCCGATGGGTGACCTGGACCAGGGCATCGTGCACGTCGTCGGCCCGCAGCTGGGTCTCACCCAGCCGGGCATGACGATCGTGTGCGGTGACTCCCACACCTCCACTCACGGCGCGTTCGGCTCGATCGCCTTCGGCATCGGCACGAGCGAGGTCGAGCACGTGCTCGCCACCCCGTCCCAGTCGCAGGCCCGCCCGAAGATGATGTCCGTCGAGGTGAACGGCACCCTGCCCCCGGGCTCGACGGCCAAGGACCTCGTCCTCGCGCTCATCACGCAGGAGACCACCGGTGGTGGCCAGGGCTACATCGTGGAGTACCGCGGCGAGGCCATCAGGGCGCTCTCGATGGAGGAGCGCATGACGATCTGCAACATGAGCATCGAGTGGGGCGCCAAGGCCGGTCTCATCGCGCCCGACGAGGTGACGTTCGAGTACCTGCGCGGTCGCCAGCACGCCCCCCAGGGCGAGGACTGGGACACGGCCGTGGAGTACTGGCGCGGACTCGCCACCGACGATGACGCCGAGTTCGACAAGGTCGTCACCCTCGACGCCTCGACGATCACCCCGTTCGTCACGTGGGGCACCAATCCGGGCCAGGGTGCCCCCCTCTCGGCGTCGGTCCCCGACCCGGAGAGCTTCGAGGACCCGATCGAGCGCCAGGCCGCGGCCAACGCCCTGACCTACATGGGTCTGGAGGCCGGGACCCCACTGCGCGACATCTCCGTCGACACCGTGTTCGTCGGCTCGTGCACCAACGGACGCATCTCGGACCTGCGACGTGCAGCCGAGCTCATCAAGGGGCGCACGGTGGCTGACGGCACCCGGATGCTCGTGGTGCCCGGTTCGGTCCGCGTCCGTCTGCAGGCGCAGGAGGAGGGGCTCGACGCGGTCTTCACCGAGGCCGGGGCCGAGTGGCGGGGCGCGGGCTGCTCGATGTGCCTGGGCATGAACCCCGACCAGCTCACTCCGGGCGAGCGCAGCGCCTCCACCTCCAACCGCAACTTCGAGGGCCGACAGGGCAAGGGCGGACGGACCCACCTGGTCTCGCCCGACGTGGCCGTCGCCACGGCCGTGCTCGGCCACCTGGCCAGCCCGGCCGACCTCGAGCCGATCCGCGAGCCGGCAGGAGTCTGACCCATGGACAAGTTCACCACTCATACCGGTGTCGGTGCGCCGCTGCGCCGCAGCAACGTCGACACCGACCAGATCATCCCCGCCGTCTACCTCAAGCGCGTCACGCGTACGGGGTTCGAGGACGGGCTGTTCGCCGCGTGGCGCAACGACCCGGACTTCGTGCTCAACCGCGACGCGTTCAAGAACGCGACCGTGCTGGTCGCCGGACCGGACTTCGGTACCGGCTCCTCGCGCGAGCACGCCGTGTGGGCGCTGCAGAACTACGGGTTCAAGGCGGTCATCTCGGCGCGCTTCGGAGACATCTTCCGTGGCAACTCGGGCAAGGCGGGACTGCTGGCGGCCCAGGTGGACGAGAAGGTCGTCCAGCGCCTGTGGGACTACCTGGACGACAACCCCGGGGCCGGCATCACGCTCGACCTCGAGAGCCGCACGGTCAGGGCGGGGGAGGGCCTCGACGCGATCGAGGACTCCTTCACGATCGACGACTACACGCGGTGGCGTCTGCTCGAGGGGCTCGACGACATCGCCATCACCCTCGGTCACGAGTCGGACATCGCCACCTACGAGAGCGGTCGGCTGCCGTTCAAGCCGGTCACCACCTCCTGACGTCGTCATGACCAGGCTCGCGGCAGTCGTCTGCGGCGGCCTCCTGGTCGCCTCCTTGTCCGCTTGTGGCAGCTCCGTCGACGACGGTGCCCTCCGGGCGCTCGAGGCGATGGAGGGAGTGGAGTCCGCCGGGGCCAGCTGCTACAAGGGCCGGTGCACCACGCTGGTCGACGTCGCGCCCGGCGTCGGCCCCGAGAGGCTCGGGACGATCATCGACGCGGCACGGGAGACGCGGGCCCGCGAGATCGAGGTCCGACTCCCGAAGGAGTCCGGCCGGGTCGTGCTGGAGACCGGCCCGGACGAGGCAGCCGACCTGGACACCGCCACCGCTGAGGTGATGCTCGCCGCCGTCGCCGACGACCAGCTCAGTCACGCGACGATCATCCGGCGGGAGACGAGCAACGGTCTGTCGCTCGGTGGAGACGGACCTCGGCGAGAGCTGTGGGCGTCGGCGGAACGGTTGTGGACCCTCGCCGAGCGGGCCGGCGCCGAGCAGGTCGCGGTCGCCGGGAGCGCCGAGGACGTGGACGAAGGTCCCACGGCCCTGGCCGGCTCCTCCTTCCCGAGCCGCGCCGCAGAGCTCGTGACGTCACTGGACGACGGTGGCGAGCGCGCCCGCCCTCACGGGGTGCGGATCGAGGACGACACGGTGGTGCTCGGTGCGCTCTCGCTGGCCGCGGCGGAGGCGCTCGAGGCAGCGGTGGACGGGCGCGCCGAGGCGAGCGGCCTCGAGGTCGAGGTCGAGGTGACCAGCGGCCTTCCGTCCGACGTCGCGAGTGGCGGTCAGGGACCCGACACCGCGGACGAGGGACAGCAGCGGGCGATCCTGAAGGCGTTGGAGGATCAGGGGCTGGTCGCCTCGGTGCAGGATCGCACGGTCCGCGTCCGCAAGCCCGGAGCCGGCGACGACACCGATCTCGCCGCCGCCGTGGCCGCAGCGCGCGAGGAGCGTCCCGAAGCGGCTCGCGTCGTGCGCATCGCGGTGGACCTCGGCCCGTCGCAGGTCGTGGAGCTCGGCACCTCCGGAAGTCCGGAGCTGATCGACCTCGGATCGTCACTCGTCGAGCGGCTCGAGGCCGAGGAGCTGGAGATCGAGCACCGAGCCGCCGGCGACGACGAGCCGGCGGGGCTCGTCCTGGTGACCGTCCCGGCGACCGATCTCGCCGATGGCGTGCAGGGCGTCGCGGAGGTCTTCGCCGACTGGGAGACGTCCGAGACCGAGATGACGGTCTCGGTGACGGCCCGGGACCAGGAGGGGCGTTCTCCGCGAGTGCTGCTGCGTGTCTCCCGCGCCGCCGACACCTGGACGGCTCGCGGGATGAGGAAGGGCACGTCCGAGACCATCAGGGAGGGCCTCGAAGCCTGGAGGGCCGGAGCATAGTGGGCCGCGACGAAGCCGTGGACGTGCTGAGCAGGCGCGTCGAAGAACTGCGGTCCCAGCCCTACGCGGCGCTGCGCGACCGTTGGCTCCACTCCGGTGAGGGACGCACCGTCGTCGCCGACGACGGGGTCGAGTACCAGGTCGAGACACATGCGGTCTGGGACGATGCCAAGGGCGGCGATCTCCGCGTGATCGTCTCGGTCGACGGCGGCGGGGTCTCGGCGTTCCGGCCGATGCTGTCCGGGTTCGTCAAGGCGCCGGACGACACCCTCGTCGAGGACGTCCGGCGGCCCGGCAGGCCCGAGCCCGGGATGTCGTACGACGTGGTGGGGGCCACCCAGGTCGCCCAGGGGGACTGGACGGCACGCGTGGCCGGTTTCCGTCGCTTCGAGCGCACCGTCGACGTGGGTCCGGCGGACGACTGGGAGAAGCTCAGTCAGGCGGTGCTGCACTGGGCCGTGAAGACCCGCAGCGGGTTCACGGTGCATCCGGGGCCGGGAGCATCGCTGCGTGTACGGACCGGCGACGACGTCACGACCGAGGTCGGCGTCGGTCCGTGGACCGTCACCGAACCGGTACGCGTGGTCGCCGTCGTCGAGACCTCGCAGCGGTGTGGCTTCGCGTACGGGACGCGGCCCGGACATCCGGTCCGCGGCGAGGAGGCGTTCGTCCTGCATCGGTCCGACGACCGGGTCCTCCTCACCCTGCGCTCGCTGACCCGTGCCGGTGACGGACCCTGGGCGATGGTCTTCCCGATCCTGCTCCTCGCCCAACGGCGGTACCGTCGGCGCTACGCGCGGGCGCTCCAGGAGGTGTCGTCATGACCGAGGTGATCGTGGAGCACGAGTCGGTGGTCGCCGCCCCGATCGAGTCCGTGTGGCAGCGAGTCGTCTCCCCGGAGGGCATCAACCACGAGCTGCGGCCGTGGATGACGATGTCGATGCCCGCGGGGGCGGAGGACCTGTCCATCGACACGATCGAGGTGGGCGAGCCGATCGGGCGGTCCTGGATCAGGCTGCTGGGCGTCCTCCCGGTCGACTACGACGACCTGACGGTGGCCGAGCTGGTGCCCGGCCGGTCGTTCCGCGAGGAGTCGACCATGCTGTCCGCCAGGACGTGGCGGCACGAGCGGACCCTCACGCCCACGCCCCATGGCGGGACGCACGTGCACGACCGGCTGACCTTCGTCCCACGGGCGCCGGGCCGGGCGTCGGCGGCGCTGCACGCACGGGTGATCGAGACGCTGTTCCGGCATCGTCACCGCCGGCTGGCCCGGTACTTCGCCGCCTGACCCGGCCCCACGCACACCGTCGGCGCCCGCTCCCGGCCCCGGGTGATCGGGGTGCCGTCGGGTGGCACGACGACGTAATAGGGTGCGGGGCATGGGTCGCTGGTCGTTCTTGCCGCGCACGACGCGGTGGGTGGTGCGGGTCCTCCGCCCGTGGCTGCGGATGGCGACCCGGCGCGACTGGCAGGGAGTCGCGAACCTGCCTCGCGAGGGTGGTTACGTCCTCGCCCCCAACCACGTCTCGCACGTCGACCCCTTCCTGCTGTCGCACTTCATGGTCGACCACGGCGTCGTCCCGCGATTCCTGACGAAGGACCCGCTCTTTCGGGTCAAGGTCGTCGGATCGATCCTGCGCGGTGCGCAGATGATCCCCGTGTACCGATCGACGTCCGGGGCCGTCGACTCGTTGCGCGCGGCAGTGGAGGCCGTCGAGTCCGGACAGGTCGTGACGATCTACCCGGAGGGC
>JBQGDU010000398.1:0-1810 GCA_052039245.1 Aeromicrobium sp.
GAACCTCACCCAGGTGTTCACGATCCGGGGCAACCGCCCCGGCTCGTCCACGGACTTCAAGGCCGTCGACGACGTCAGCTTCCGCCTCGACCGCGGCACCACCACGGCGATCGTGGGGGAGTCGGGCTCGGGCAAGTCGACCGTCGCCCGCATGGTGCTCGGCCTGCTGGACGCCACGAGCGGCTCCGTCGAGTTCGACGGCGTCGACATCACCTCGCTGACGTCCAAGAAGCAGCAGCTGGCCATGCGGCGCCAGATGCAGCCGGTCTTCCAGAACCCGTACGCCTCGCTGGACCCGATGTACTCCATCTACCGTTCCATCGAGGAGCCGCTGCGCACCCACGGCATCGGTTCCAAGAAGGAGCGCGAGGCCAAGATCCGGGATCTGCTGGACAAGGTCTCGCTGCCGCAGTCGGTCATGGGTCGCTACCCGAACGAGCTGTCCGGCGGTCAGCGGCAGCGCGTCGCGATCGCGCGCGCCCTGGCGCTCGACCCCGAGGTCGTCATCTGCGACGAGGCGGTCTCGGCGCTCGACGTGCTGGTGCAGGCGCAGATCCTGACCCTGCTCAACGAGCTGCAGGCCGAGCTCGGCCTCAGCTACTTGTTCATCACCCACGACCTCGCGGTGGTGCGCCAGATCGCCGACAACGTGCTCGTCATGCAGAACGGGGCCGTGGTGGAGCAGTCGAGCGTGACCGAGGTCTTCGACCACCCGCGCCAGGACTACACCCGGCGTCTGCTCGAGGCGATCCCCGGCGGCAACATCCCGCTCGGAGTCGTCGAGGCGGGCGAGCAGGAGGCCTGACGCACGGCGGTCGTGCCCGCGTCCGCACGGTTCCGGCCCCGGCCCGAGAAACGTCCTTCCCGTGACCCGGAGGCGGTGTCGGCGGCGTGCTCCCCACCGTGCGGCACGGGCTCCGGGAGGGAGCCACGGCCTACTCGGACAGGTAGCGCTGCTCGATGGCGCGGGCGACGCCGTCCTCGTCGTTGGAGGGGATCACTGCGTCCGCCAGGTCGCGCACCGACGGCACCGCGTTCTCCGGGGCGAGGCTGATGTCCGCCATCTCCATCATGGCGACGTCGTTGTAGTTGTCCCCGAAGGCCACGAGCCCGTCGGCCTCCACTCGCCGCATCAGCTCGACGAGGGCGTTCTCCTTGCCCGCCGAGGCTGCCGCGACCTCGAGACAGTCGCTGTCGGTGTAGACGTTGCGGTAGGCCAGGGTCCGCACGCCCACCGCCGGCTCCAGAGCTGAAGCCACGGCCGCCAAGAGCTCGTCGTGGCCGACGATCGCGACGTAGATCACGTCGCCGAGCCGACTCCAGCGGTCCCGGCCGAGCTTCACGAACGGGCCGTGGGCCGACTGAGCCGCCTCGCTGTTGTACTGCGTCCAGCGCAGGTGCTCGTCCGCGACGTAGCCGATGCGCAGCGCACCGTCGTCGACGGCGTACACGAACGCGCCGGCACCGAGGTCGCTCGCGGCGGTGGCGACACGATCGACGTGGTCGTCCGTCATCGTGAAGGCGTGCTCGTAGCGGTCCTCCGTCGGGGAGTGGAGCGCGGCGCCGTTCATGACGACGGTGGGGAGACGCAGATCGATCCGTTCCAGACGCGCGCGAAAGCCGAAGGGCATTCGGGCCGTGGCCACGGAGAAGAGCCCTCCGGCGTCCACGAACCGGTTCACCACCTCGACCGTGTGGTCGCTCACCTGTTTGGCGCTGTTCAGCAACGTCCCGTCGAGGTCGCTGACGAGCAGGGGGCGTTCCATGGCAAACATGGGCAGTTCTTCCTTCGGGATGCTGGCGTGCTGAT
>JBQGDU010000399.1:0-3637 GCA_052039245.1 Aeromicrobium sp.
GATGGTCTTCTCGGGCCTGTACCCGATCGACGGCGATGACTTCTCCACCCTGCGCGACGCCCTGGAGAAGCTGCAGCTCAACGATGCCGCCCTCGTCTACGAGCCGGAGTCCTCCGGAGCGCTCGGGTTCGGCTTCCGGATCGGCTTCCTCGGGCTGCTGCACCTGGAGATCGTCCGGGAACGCCTGGAGCGCGAGTTCAACCTCGATCTCATCTCCACCGCGCCCAACGTGGTCTACCGCGTCGTCATGGAGGACGGCAGCGAGCGCGTCGTCACCAACCCGAGCGAGTACCCGACGTCGGGCAAGATCGCCGAGGTGCACGAGCCGGTCGTCTCGGCCACGGTGCTGGCGCCGTCGGACTACATCGGCACGATCATGGAGCTGTGCCAGAGCCGCCGCGGCCAGCTCAAGGGCATGGACTACCTGTCCGAGGACCGGGTCGAGATCCGGTACACGCTGCCCATGGGCGAGATCATGTTCGACTTCTTCGACGCCCTGAAGAGCCGCACCAAGGGGTATGCGTCGCTCAACTACGAGCTGGCCGGGGAGCAGGCCGCCGACCTGGTCAAGGTCGACATCATGCTGCAGGGCGAGATCGTCGACGCGTTCAGCGCGATCGTGCACCGCGACTCCGCCTATGCGTACGGTGTCGCCCTCGCCGGCAAGCTCAAGGAGCTCATCCCGCGTCAGCAGTTCGAGGTGCCCATCCAGGCGGCCATCGGTTCGCGGATCATCGCCCGCGAGAACATCCGCGCCATCCGCAAGGACGTGCTCGCCAAGTGCTACGGCGGCGACATCAGCCGCAAGCGCAAGCTGCTGGAGAAGCAGAAGGAGGGCAAGAAGCGTATGAAGATGGTCGGTCGCGTCGAGGTCCCCCAGGAGGCGTTCATCGCCGCACTCTCCACCGGCGAGGCGACCCCGAAGTCCTCCTGAGACTTCACGCCGGCGGGTCGATCGTCAGGTCGACCGACGTCGCCGTGAGGACGAAGGACCCGGCCTCGCCGTGGATGGTCCATCGGTCGCCGTCGGCGGACAGGCTGTGGATGTTGCCGTAGTCGTAGGCTCCGGTCGCGTCGCGGGCCGGGGGACCGTCGCCGTCGGTCCAGTGCAGGTCCGAGACGCCGCCGAACGACAGGACGGCGCCCAGCCACCAGCCGACCTCGTTCGGCTTCGGCGGCCGCCACAGGGGGCTGTCGTTCAGGATGTAGGCGTCCAGGTAGAACGTGAGCCGACCCGGCGTCGCGGTGACGGAGAGGACGAAGCTCTCCTCCAGGTGGACGTCCTGGAAGGTCTCCATCTCGTGGTACTCGGTCACGTCACCAGCATGGCATCGCACTCGCCTAGCCTGGTCGCATGACAGCGGTGGTGGAGTCCGTGAACATCGGCAGAGTCGTCGACGTCCCCTGGGGATCGTTGAAGCGCTCGGGCATCGACAAGCGGCCCGTCGACGGTGTCGTGCGGGTCCACGCCCTCGGTGTCGGTGGCGACGAGATCGCCGACCTCGAGCATCATGGCGGACGTGACCAGGCCGTCTATGCGTACGCCGCCGAGGATCTGCAGACCTGGTCGGGACTGATCGGGCGCACCCTGCGGCCGGGGGAGTTCGGGGAGAACCTCACGACGCGCGGACTCGACGTCCAGAACGCCAGGCTGGGCGAACGCTGGCGCGTCGGGACGGTGGTGCTGGAGGTGTGCGACGTCCGCATCCCCTGCTCGGTCTTCCAGGGATTCCTCGACGAGCCGCGCTGGGTCAAGCGGTTCGCCGAGCACGGCGTACCGGGCGCCTATCTGCGAGTGGTCACCGAGGGGGTGCTGGCCGCCGGCGACGCTGTCGACGTCGTGGAGCGACGCGAGCACGACCTCACCGTCGGGCGGGTCTTCCGCGCGCTCACCACCGAGCGAGAGCTGCTCCCGAGCCTGGCGCAGGAGCCTCGCGCGTCGGTCAAGATCCGCCGCAAGGTCGAGGCGCGACCGCCCGCTTGATTGCAGGCCGCAACGGCACGTCCGCGACTTCGCAGCGGGCTGCGAGGACGGCCACGGAGTGACCGGCGAGTAGGTTAGGGTGAGCGGCACCACACCCCCTCCGTGCCGACATGCGAAGGACGTCCATGCCGACCACCGCCACCCCCGAACAGCTCGAGATCGTCGAGAACCGCGCGAAGAACGTCGCGCAGATGTTCTTCGACCGCGTCGCCGAGTCCCCCCATCGTGAGGCCTACCGCTTCCCGGACGCCGATGAGCAGTGGCACTCGCTCACCTGGTCCGAGACGGGTGATGAGGTCACGAAGCTGGCCGCCGGCCTGCTCGCCCTCGGCCTGCAGTCCGAGGAGCGCGTCGCGATCGTCTCCGGCACGCGGTACGAGTGGATCTTCGCCGATCTCGCGATCAACGCCGCCGGTGCGGCCACCACCACCGTCTACCCCACCACCACGGTCGAGGACGAGGCGTACATCCTCTCCGACTCCGCGAGCCGCGTCGTGTTCGCCGAGGACGACGAGCAGGTCAAGAAGCTGCTGGAGAAGAAGTCCGAGCTGCCCGACGTCGTCAAGGTCGTCACGTTCGACAGCACGCTCGACGACGGCGAGTGGATCATCTCCTTCGCCGACCTGGAGGCTCTCGGTCAGGAGCACCTCGCGGCCAACCCGACCGCCGTCGAGGATCGCGTGGCCACCATCGAGCCCGGCCACCTCGCCACCCTGATCTACACCTCCGGCACCACCGGTCGTCCCAAGGGCGTGCGACTCAGCCACGACGGCTGGACGTACGAGGGCGCGGCCATCGCCGCGGGCGGCTTCCTGAGCGTCGACGACCTGGAGTTCCGCTGGCTGCCGATGGCGCACTCGTTCGGCAAGGTGCTGCTCACCACGCAGCTGCAGGTCGGGTTCCCGGCCGCGATCGACGGCCGGGTCCCCAAGATCGTCGAGAACCTCGCCATCGTGAAGCCGACGTTCATGGGTGCCGCCCCGCGCATCTTCGAGAAGGCCTACGGCCGCATCGTCGGCATGATGGAGGAGGAGGGCGGCGCCAAGCTCAAGATCTTCCGTTGGGCCGAGGGCGTCGGCCGCGAGTACTCCAAGGCCGAGCGCGAGGGCCGGCCGATCGGTGCCGCTCTGAAGATCAAGCACGGTCTGGCCGACAAGCTCGTCTTCGCCAAGATCCGCGACCGCTTCGGCGGCCGGGTGCGCTTCTTCATCTCCGGCGCGGCCGCGCTGTCCTCCGACATCGCCGAGTGGTTCCACGGCGCGGGCGTCCTGATCCTCGAGGGCTACGGTCTCACCGAGACGTCCGCCGGCTCCTTCGTCAACCACCCTGACGCCTTCAAGCTCGGATCCGGCGGCCTGCCCAGGCCGGGCACCGAGGTGCAGATCGCGCAGGACGGCGAGGTGCTCATCAAGGGCCCCGGCGTCATGGGTGGCTACCACAACCTCGAGGCCGAGAGCGCCACGACCGTCACCGACGAAGGCTGGCTGCACACCGGCGACGAGGGCAGGCTCGACGACGACGGGTTCCTGTACATCACCGGCCGCAAGAAGGAGCTCTTCAAGACCTCCGGTGGAAAGTACGTCGCGCCGCCGCACATCGAGGGCGTCTTCAAGGGCATCAGCTCCCTCACCAGCCAGATCGTGGTGCACGGCA
>JBQGDU010000400.1:0-3021 GCA_052039245.1 Aeromicrobium sp.
CTCGACCTCTTCGACCCCGACCTCGACCTCGTCGCGCCCACCGCCTGGGTCATGGGCAACGAGGCCCAGGGGCTGCCCGCCGACGTCGTCGAGGCCGCCGACGCCGCCGTCGCCGTCCCCATCCTCGGACACGCTGAGAGCCTGAACCTGGCCACGGCTGCTGCTGTGTGCCTCTACGCCTCGGCTCGCGCGCAGCGGACCTGAGGTCCCACCCCTCGACCCATCCGCGCACGGTGGGCGAGGACGGCTACATTGCTGGGCATGGTCTCCGACGGCTCCCGGGCGCTGCAGTGCTGCCCCAACGGCTCGCGTGACGTCGAGGAGCACCCGGCCGTCGCCCGCACGCCGCAGCAGTGTGCCGAGCAGTCGGTCGCCGCCGTGGCGGCCGGCGCCACCGACCTGCACATCCACCCGCGCACCGAGGACGGTCGTGACAGCCTCGCCCCCGAGGACGTGGCGGCCTGGGTGGGCGCGGTGCGCGACGAGGTCGACGTCCCGGTCGGCGTCACCACGGGAGCGTGGGCCTGGAGTGGCCGCGGGTCCGCGGCACGGGCCATCGCGGCCTGGGACGTCCTCCCGGACCATGCGTCGGTCAACTGGCACGAGCAGGGTGCGGACGCGGTGTGCGAGGCGCTCGTCGCACGAGGCGTCGCCATCAACGTCGGGCTCTGGACGTCCGAGGACGCTCGCGCCTGGCTCGACTCACGGTGGCGGGAGCACACCGCCCTGGTGCTGCTCGAGCTCGCCGACCTGCCGGACCAGGAGCACGCTGCCGCGGAGCTGTTGGACCTCGTGCGTCCGTCCGGACTGCCGGTGCTGCTGCACGGCGAGGGCCGCTCGGCGTGGCCGGTGCTCGACGTCGCCACTGCCCTCGGACTGCCGACCCGCATCGGTCTCGAGGACGTCCTGGAGGGCCCCGACGGCGAGACCGTGGGGAGCAACGCCGACCTCGTGGCGTTGGCGCTGGGCAGGAGTCGTCGAGCAGTGCTGGGGCGCGCGGAGGAGCCGTCCGGCCGTGTCCGTCCTGCCGATCCGTACTAGATTGCGGCCATGGTGGACCTGTTCGACGAGTTCCCCGACGGGGTCGTGATCGCCGACGCCGAGGGACGGGTCGAGCACGTGAACAGACGGATCGAGCAGATGGCCCGGGCCGAGCCCGGGGAGATGCTCGGCATGCACCTCAAGGACGCCATCCCGTTCGACGACCTCAACGGCAACAGCTGGTACGAGAGCGTGCGGCCCTACGACGGACTGGCCATCCGCACCAGGATCTCCGAGCAGGCGTGGTGGTCACCGCGGGGGAGCGAGTACCTCATCACCGCCCGGCTGGTGCGCGACCGGCCGGCAGGTCGGGTGCAGCGGGTGCTCGTCAGTGTCCGCAACGCGAAGATCCGCAACCAGCGCGACCGGGAGCGCTCCGACCTCGTGGCCACGGTCGCGCACGAGCTCCGCTCGCCGCTCACCGGGATCAAGGGGTTCACGTCGACGCTGCTGAGCCGCTGGGACCGGTTCTCCGACGAGCAGCGACAGTTCATGCTCGAGACGGTCGACGCGGACGCCGACCGCCTCACCCGACTCATCACCGAGCTGTTGGACGCGGCCCGCATCGACGCGGGACGGCTGACGCTGCGACAGGGACCCGTGCAGCTCGACGACATCGTCCGCTCGGTGCTCATGAGCGTCTCCATCGGGGCGGGAAACCCGGACGCGCAGGAGCCCGTGGTCGTCGGTGCCGTCCCGGTCGTCTGGGGCGATGCGGACCGGATCATCCAGGTGGTCACGAACCTGCTGGAGAACGCCGCTCGGCACGGTCACGGTCTGCGCGAGGCCGTCGTGCGCGCGACCGCGGCCGGCGAGGGTCCGCTCGAGGGCGACCGGGACGAGGGCGTCGTCCTGGAGGTGCACGACCAGGGCCCCGGCATTCCCGAGGAGCTCCGGCAGCGCGTGTTCAGTCGATTCTGGCGGGCCGGGTCGGGAGCGGGCAGTGGCCTCGGGATGTACATCGTGCGCGGCATCGTCGACTCGCACGGCGGCCACGTCGAGATCCGCGATGACGAGCGTGGCGGTGCCGACATCCGGGTCTGGCTCCCGGTCAACGAGCCGGACGCGCTGACCGACTGACGCCCTGACCGGCCGGCGCACCGCCCTCACTAGACTGACGGGGTCCCTGACCACACCGACGACAGGACCGCATGTCCGCGCCGAACTCATACCACGACCCTGTCGAGGCGAAGCTCCCGAACGACGACGAGTCCAGTGCCGTCGACGTGGAGCGCGCCCGCGACGAGGCGCTGGCCGCCATCGCTGCTGCCGACTCCCTCGCCACGCTCAAGCAGGCTCGTCTGGACCACGTAGGCGACCGTTCCCCGCTGGCGCTCGCCAACCGGGGCATCGGCGCCCTGTCGCCCGAGCAGCGCAAGGAGGCCGGCCAGCGGATCGGTCGTGCCCGAGGGGTGGTCAACCAGGCTCTCGCCGCACGCACGAGCGAGCTGGAGGCGGTCGAGGAGCAGCGGCGACTGGTGGAGGAGACCGTCGACGTCACCCTGCCCACCGACGTCGGACTCACCGGCGCGCGACACCCGATCACCACCATCCAGGAGCACGTCGGCGACATCTTCCTCGCGATGGGCTGGGAGATCGCCGAGGGGCCCGAGGTCGAGGCCGAGTGGCTCAACTTCGACGCGCTCAACCTGGGTCCGGACCATCCGGCCCGCACGATGCAGGACACCTTCTGGGTCTCGCCCGCGTCGGCGGCGCTGGTGCTGCGGACGCACACCTCCCCGGTCCAGGCCCGCACGATGCTCACGCGCACGCCACCCATCTACATCGCCTGCCCGGGCCGCGTCTTCCGCACGGACGAGCCCGACGCCACGCACGCGCCCGTCTTCCACCAGGTGGAAGGACTCGCGATCGACGAGGGCTTGTCGATGGCGCACCTCAAGGGCACGCTCGACCACTTCGCGCGCGCCGTCTACGGCACCGAGATCACCACGCGGTTCCGCCCCTCGTACTTCCCGTTCA
>JBQGDU010000401.1:0-4836 GCA_052039245.1 Aeromicrobium sp.
CTCATGGCCGAGGAGGGCAATCCGTTCAGCGTTCCCGCCATGGCACCGGAGGGCCTCACGGACGCCGACCCGCTGGAGCAGCCGGTGCTGGAGCAGTTCCGGGCGGGCACCATGAGCCTGGGCTGGGACCCCAGCACGGCACAGATCGTGATCGAGGCGTTCCCGCTGCCGGTCGTCGATGCCGACGCACTCGAGGCCGAGGTCGTCGATGCCGACGAGGTGGAGCCGGAGGAGATGTTCGTCGTCCGCCTCCCCGTGGGCGCGGCGCGCGCCTTCGCGCAACGCACCCGAGAGATCATCGGTGCCGGTCGGCCCATCTGCTCGCTCTGCAACGTGCCGATGGACCCCGGCCACGTCTGCACGCTGCCCGACGACTTCCGGTGACTGCGACACTGCGCCTGCCGGAGGGCGACCTCGTCCTGACCGGGCGGGTGCTCCCGGCCTCGAACGCGACGTTCGTGGGGACCATCGACGGCGTCGACGTCGTGTACAAGCCGATCGCGGGTGAGCGGCCGCTCTGGGACTTCCCCGACGGCACGTTGGCGCACCGCGAGGTGGCCTGCTATCTCGTCTCGGAGGCGCTTGGATGGGACGTCGTCCCACCCACGTGGCTCCGCGAGGGTCCCCACGGCCTCGGCATGGTCCAGCTCTGGCGGGAGCCGGATCCCGACCAGGACGCGGTGACCCTCGTGCCTGGCGGCGACGTCCCCGGGGACCGTCGCCACGTGCTCGACGGCATCGACGCCACCGGCGAGACGGTCTCCCTCGTCCACGAGGACACCCCCGCTCTGCGCCGGATGGCAGTGCTGGACATCGTCACCAACAATGCGGACCGCAAGGGCGGCCATGTCCTGGAGATGCCCGACGGACATCGACACGGGGTCGACCACGGTCTGACGTTCCCCGTCGAGCACAAGCTCCGCACCGTGCTGTGGGGCTGGATGGGTGAGCCGCTCACGGCCGAGGAGCAGACGGCCGTCGATCGTCTGCAGGGTCTCCTCGAGGGCCCGCTCGGCACGACGCTGGCCGCGCTGCTCACGGAGGAGGAGGTGGCCGCCCTGGGTCGGCGCTGCCGTCGTCTGCTGGCGACGGGCATCTTCCCCGCGCCGTCGGGCGAGATGCCCGCCGTGCCCTGGCCGCCCTTCTGAGTCGTACTCTTCCGACATGACCACCGACGCGCTGTTGATCGGATGCGGTGCCCTCGGGTCCGACGTGGGGCGTCGTCTCGCCGATCTCGGTCACGCCGTCACCGCGGTGCGGCGTCGGGCGGAGGACGTACCTGCTCCCCTGCGCGGCATCGGCGCCGATCTCACTCAGCACGCTCCGGACCTCTCCGACACGCGGCCGGACCTGCTGGTCGTCGCCCTCACGGCTCGGCCTCGCACGGAGGAGTCGTACCGCGCTACCTACGTCGACGGCGTGCGACGCGCCCTGGACGCCCTCGACGTGCTGCCGAGGAGAGCGGTGTTCGTCTCCTCCACGGCCGTCTACGGCGGCGTCGACGCTCAGCAGCTGAGCGTCGAGGAGACGCCCACGGAACCCACCGACGGCCCCGCGCGCATGCTCGTCGAGGCCGAGGACCAGTTCCTCCAACGTCTGCCCCACGGAACGGTGCTGAGGCTCTCCGGCCTGTACGGGCACAGCGGCCGCCGTCTCCTGGACCAGGTCCGCGAGGGTCGGGTCACCGATCCTGACCGATGGACCAACCGCATCCACCGCGACGACGCCGCCGCCGCGGTCGTGCACCTGCTCTGCCGAGAGGAGCACCCGGAACGGCTCTACATCGGCACCGACGACGAGCCCGCACGTCTGGGCGACGTCGCGACGTACATCGCCCGGTGCCTCGACGCCCCCGCGCCGCCCGCACCAGGTGCCGGACCCGGCCACGGCAAGCGCCTCTCCAACGCACGCCTGCGCGCCTCCGGCTGGACGCCCGCCTTCCCGACCTTCCGCGAGGGGTACGCCGACGCGGAGTGAGCCGCGCCCGGGCCCTGACCTCAGTCGTGGACGAGCGTGCGCTCGCCACGGCCGGTGCGGACCGGCGTCGCGAGTGCGGCGTCGTACTGCTCGCGCAGCGCCGCCACCAGCTCACCGACGGACTGGCGTCGATCGATCGCGCCGATGCCCTGACCGGACCCCCAGATGTCGCGCCACGCCTTGGAGTCCTGACCGGAGTCGCTCGTCCCGAAGTCCATCGACGTCGGGTCGGACTGCGCCAGCGCGTCCGGGTCCATCCCCGCGGCGACGATGCTGCCGCGCAGGTAGTTGCCGTGGACGCCGGTGAACAGGTTGCTGTAGACGATGTCGGCGGCCTTGGAGTCGACGATCATCTGCTTGTACTCCTCGACGGCGTTCGCCTCGTGCGTGGCGAGGAAGGCCGAGCCGACGTACGCGAAGTCCGCCCCGGCCACCTGCGCGGCCAGCACCGACGAGCCGTGCGCGATGGCCCCCGACAGCAGGACGGGACCGTCGAACCACTCGCGGATCTCGCGGACGAGGGCGAACGGCGAGTGGGTTCCGGCGTGACCACCGGCGCCGGCTGCGACGGCCACCAGTCCGTCCGCTCCCTTCTCGACCGCCTTGTGCGCGAAACGATCGTTGATGACGTCGTGGAGCACGATGCCGCCGTAGGAGTGCACCGCCTCGTTGACGTCCTCGCGAGCACCGAGGGACGTGATGACGATCGGGACCTGGTGATCGACGACGGTCTGCAGGTCCTCCTCGAGGCGGTTGTTGGACCGGTGCACGATCTGGTTGACCGCGAAGGGCGCCGACGGGTGCTCCGGGTGGGCCGCGGTGTGGGCAGCGAGCTCCTCGTCGATCTGTGCGAGCCAGTCGCGCAGGAGGCTCGCCGGCCGCGCGTTGAGCGCAGGGAAGGACCCGATCACGCCGGCCCGGCACTGGGCGATCACCAGCTCGGGTCCGGAGGCGATGAACATCGGCGAGGCCACCACGGGCAGGGCCAGCCGGCTGCGCAGGACGTCGGGCAGGGTCACGGTGTCTCCTCAGGGGCGGGGTGCACCTGAGTTTCTACCAGGCCCTGGCACCGTCCCGTCGGCGCGTCTCACTCCGCCGCAGGACGCGCGGCTCATTCGTCGCGCAGGGTGCGCAGCGCCTCCTGCCAACGGTGCCGGCGTTCGGGCTCCTCCTGCTCCCACCACGGCGTCCCGCGCTCCCCCAGGCCGTGCTTGGCAGCGCTCACCCTCCTGCGCCACTGGTCCGCGTCCTCCGGCGTCGAGGCTCGACCGATGGCCGACCGGGCGGTGCCGAGGTGCGACCGCAGCTCGGCAGCCACGTCCTCGGGCAGTCCGGGATCCTCACGACGCCACCGTCGACCGTCCACGACGATGTACCTCCGGTCCTCTTCCATGCCGAGATCCTAGGCGTGCATCACGAAACTTGTTCACAGACTCGACTTGGTGAACAAGTTCGGGTACGTTGACGTACACCGATCAGCACATCTCATCGTGAGGACAGATCATGGCCAACCTCTCCCGGCTCCCGAAGGTCCTGCAGTCCGAGTACGAGTGGCAGTACGAGGGAGCGTGCGTGGGGCTGGAGTCCGCTCGGTTCTTCTCCCCCGACGCGGAGCGGGGCCGCGCTCGCGCCGGACGGGAGGAGCGCGCCAAGGCGGTCTGCGCATCGTGCCCGGTGATCGAGCAGTGCCGTGAGCACGCCCTGCGAGCCCAGGAGCCCTACGGCGTGTGGGGTGGGCTGTCCGAGCGCGAGCGCGCGGAGATCCTCAAGAGCGACCCGCAGCGCCCCGCCGTCGCGTGAACGCCGAGACCCACCCCGTCGTGGCGATCAGTCGCGAGTGGGCGATCCAGATCTTCGCCTCGTCGGACCCTCACGACGTCGAGCCCACCCGGGCGGCGCTCGAGTCCGGCTTGGCCGACCAACCCCTGCACGTCCAGGAGTCCACCGACGGCGTCCGTCACTTCCTCGTCGCGGAGACGCTCAACGACTCGGCCGTGATGGAGCTGGCTCGCTCGATCGTCTGCTCGGTCGGTTCGATGGCGCTCGAGCACGTGCATCTGCCTCCGGAGGAGCCGGCTCTGTTCGCCCGGCGCCCCCGGCCCGCCGTGGCGGACGGAGACCGCGCGGCCTGAGGGTCACTGCTCACCCCCGGGCATCGGCTCGTCCCGTCGCTGCTTCCGACCGCCGCATCGTGGGCCCGATTCGGGTGCGCGGATCCTCCGGCGTGCGGAGGACCCGACGTCGCCGCATCGCAGGAGCGACCCGCTAGTCTCGACCGCAGTCGGGGGTGACGGACGCCTCCGCGACCGGCCGGAGGTGTCATGGCGCGAATCCCCGCCGACGTACGACGCGAACGACTGCTCGACGCCGCGCTGGAGGTGATGGCCGAGGGTGGCGTCGCCGCCGGGACGACGCGCGCCATCGCCGGACGCGCGGACATGCCGGTCGCCGCCTTCCACTACTGCTTCCGCTCGCGCGATGAGATGATCCGCGAGCTCATCCAGAGACTCTCGGGCATCGAGCGCGAGGCCGTGCTCGAGCGTGTGGCCGACGCGCAGGACCTGCCGACGGCGCTCAGCGCGGCAGCCGATGCCTTCCTCGACCACATCGAGACCAACCCGGGCCACGAGCTGGTCCTCTTCGAGCTCAACCACTACGCGCTGCGCACTCCCGGACTCCAGGAGCTGGCGGAGCAGCAGTACGTCGCCTACCGCGCCAACGCTCGCATGGTCCTCGACTCGGTCACGCGTTCCACCGGCACCGCGTGGACGATCGACGTCGACGTCCTCTCGCGGATGGTCGTCACCCTGCTCGACGGCATCACCACGACCTGGCTGGCCGACCGCGACACGGCCGCCA
>JBQGDU010000402.1:0-3161 GCA_052039245.1 Aeromicrobium sp.
ACCTCGCGCCAGACGACGCGGCACCCGATGTCCAGCGCCTCGACGTCGATCTCGGCCCACCCGGTGACCACGCGGCCCTGCTTCTCGATGCGACAGCGCCGCGGCGGGTCCCACTCGGTGATCTCCATGGGGTCCTCGAACGCGAGGGGTCCGACGCCCGTCCGGGCGACGAATCCACCGGGGAACGCGGTCACCTCCGTGAACGGCACGTGCTGCCCGTGCTGAGCCCAGTCGGTGACGCGAGCGAAGGCCTCCTCGGCACTGCCGCATCGAGAAGCAGGGCCGCGTGATCACCGGCTGGGCCGAGATCGACGTGGCGCCGCTGGACATCGGGTGCCGCGTCGTCTGGCGCGAGGTCGCCCACACGGCCGGCGTCCCGGCCGCACTCGGACGGGTGGAGGCGGCCGCCGGACGGGCGCTGTTCTCTCGGGTGTTGGACCGCTTGCTCCGCACGTAGGATCCGGACATGGGGTACGCAGCGGACACCGAGACCGTCGACATCTGCCGCGACCTGATCCGGCTCGACACCTCCAACTACGGCGACGGGTCGGGGCCGGGGGAGCGCAAGGCCGCCGAGTACGTCGCCGCCTCGCTCGCCGAGGTCGGCATCGAGTCCGAGGTCTTCGAGTCCGAGCCGGGCCGGGCCAGCGTCGTCGCCCGGTGGGGCAACCAGGAGTCGTCGCGTCCGGGCCTGTTGATCCACGGTCACCTCGACGTCGTGCCCGCGCAGGCCACCGACTGGCAGGTCGATCCGTTCGCCGGTGAGGTGCTCGACGGCTACCTGTGGGGTCGCGGCGCCGTCGACATGAAGGACTTCGACGCGATGCTGCTGTCGGTCGTGCGAGCACGCCAGCGTGCGGGGGCCGTTCCCGACCGTCCCATCACGTTGGTGTTCACCGCCGACGAGGAGGCCGGAGGCGCCAAGGGAGCCCACTGGATCGTCGACCACCGCCCCGAGCTGCTCGAGGGCTGCACGGAGGCGATCGGCGAGGTCGGGGGGTTCTCCGTCGACGTGGGCGGGCAGCGCCTCTACCTCATCGAGTCCGGTGAGAAGGGCATCAACTGGATGCGCCTGACCGCCAGGGGCACGGCCGGTCACGGCTCGATGGCGCAGCCGGACAACGCCGTCACGCACCTGTCGCGCGCGCTGGTGGCGCTGGGCGAGCACGAGTGGCCGCAGACGCCCGGGCCGTCGATGGAGATGCTCATCGCCAAGGTCCGCGAGCTGACCGGCGAGTCGTCCACCGACCCCCGCACCGTGCTGGAGCACATGGGCCCCGCGATCCGGATGATCGGTTCGGGCCTGCAGAACACGACCAACGCGACGATGCTGCAGGCCGGCTACAAGCACAACGTCGTCCCCGGGGAGGCCGTCGCGTACGTCGACGGGCGCTACCTGCCCGGCCACGAGGACACCTTCATGCCCGCGGTGCAGGACGTCGTCGGCGATCGGGTCACCGTGGCGCCGCACACGAGCGACATCGCCCTGGAGTACCCCTTCGAGGGCGACCTCGTGGACGCGATGACCGTCGCCCTGCACAGCCAGGACCCCGACGCGCACATCGCCCCGTACCTGATGTCCGGCGGCACCGACGGCAAGGCCTGGAGCCGCCTGGGCATCCCCTCCTACGGCTTCACCCCGCTGCGCCTGCCCGGCGACCTCGACTTCACGGCGCTGTTCCACGGGGTCGACGAGCGCGTGCCGCTCGACGCGCTGGCGTTCGGCTCGCGGGTCTTCGACGACCTGCTCGACCGGGTCTGAACCCACCGGCCGGCACGCCTGCACCACCCGCGGTGAGGACCGGGCGGCGGCTGCGGGATCCCTGGAGCACGCCGCAGAGGGCCCGGATCGGTGATCCGAGCCCTCTGCCGTCGTCCGGACGTACCGCCGGGTGGCGGCTCTCAGTACCGGGTCAGGATGACGTCGCCGTGACGATCGACTTGATGTTCACCCACTCCTTGAGGCCCTCCGGACCGTGCTCGCGGCCGTAGCCGGAGGCCTTCACCCCACCGAACGGCATGTTGGGCTTGGCGATGTCGAAGGTGTTGATGAAGACCATGCCGGTGTCGAAGTGCTTCGCAGCGAGCTCGCGGGCCCGCTCGGCGTCGCGGCTGAAGATGCCGCCACCGAGACCGAAGCGGCTGTCGTTGGCCAGGCGCATCGCGTCCTCGTCGTCCTCGGCCCGGATCACCGAGGCGACGGGCCCGAACAGCTCGTCGTCGTAGGCGGGCTGGCCGGGAGCGACGTCCACGAGCACCGTGGCCGGGTAGAACCAGCCGGTCCGCTCGGGCACCTCGCCACCGACAAGCGCGCGGGCCCCCTTGGCGACGCTCTGCTCCACCTGCTCGTGGAGCTCGTCGCGCTGGGTCCGTGTGACGATCGGACCGAGCTGGGTCGAGTCCTCGGACGGGTCGCCCATCTGCACGGCCTCGAACCGCTCGCGGAAGCGCTCGACGAACGCGTCGTAGTTGGCGTCGGTGACGATGAACCGCTTGGCGTTCACACAGGTCTCGCCGTTGTTGTAGAGGCGACCCGTCACACAGGCCTCCACGGCGACGTCGAGGTCGGCATCGTCGAGCACGACGTAGGCGTCGTTGGAGCCCAGCTCCAGCACCGACTTCTTGGCCACCGAGGCAGCCTTGGCGCCGACGACCTGCCCCGCGCCGTTGCTCCCGGTGAGGGTGACGCCGCGGACGTGGTCGTTCTCGATGATCGTGTCCGACTGGTCGTGGTCGATGACGAGCACACCGAACAGTCCCTCGGGCAGCCCGGCTCGCTCGTAGAGGTCCCGCAGGAACAATCCGCTGCCGGTGCAGCTCTCAGCATGCTTGAGCAGCACCCCGTTGCCGGCCATGAGGCTCGCGATCGAGTAACGGACTGCTTGGTAGGCCGGGAAGTTCCACGGCTGGATGCCGTAGATGATGCCCATCGGCGCGTGCGTGACCAGACCTTCGGCGCCGGGCAGCTCCCGGGCCTCGTCGGCGAGGGCGTGTGGGCCGGTCTCGGCGGTGTACTCACAGATCGCCGCACACAGCTCCACCTCGTCGCGGCCGTCCCCCACCAGCTTCCCCATCTCGCGCTACATCAGCTGCGCGAACTCCTCCTTGGAGCTGCGCAGCTCCTCGGCGATGCGGGACAGGACCTGGGCACGCTCGTCCAG
>JBQGDU010000403.1:0-12078 GCA_052039245.1 Aeromicrobium sp.
CGGACCCGCCTCGGCCACCGACGCCCCGACTCCCTCGCCGACGGCCGCGTCGTCGGACGCCGCGACCCCGACGCCGACCTCGACGGCGTCGCCGTCTCCCGCCCCCTCGCCCACCCCCACGGACGGCATCCGCGAGCTGCCCACCAGCGACGACGGAGCAGACGTCTACAGCGTGGCCACGATCATGATCTTCTTCGTCATCGCGATGGGCGTGTTCGTGCTCATCATCCGCGCCGGCATGCGTTCCAGCAGCAGCGAGGACTGAGACCCGTGCGTGCGATCGGGATGCTCGGAGGGATGAGCTGGGAGTCCAGCGCCGAGTACTACCGGCTGGCCAACGAGCTGGTGCGCGAGCGGCTCGGCGGCACGCACTCGGCCCGGATCGTGCTCGACTCCCTCGACTTCGCCGAGGTGGAGGACCTGCAGAACGACGGTCGATGGGGCGAGGCGGGCGCGCTGCTCTCGGAGCGGGCACGCGCTCTGGAGCTCGCCGGCGCAGGTCTGATCGTCCTGTGCACCAACACGATGCACCGAGTCTTCGACGTCGTCCAGGACGCGGTCACCGTCCCGGTCCTGCACATCGGCGACGTCACCGCCGCGGCGGTTCTCGCCACCGGGTGCCGTCGCCCCGGCCTGCTCGGCACCGCTTTCACCATGGAGCAGGTCTTCCTGCGCGACCGACTCGCCTCCCACGGACTCGAGGTGCTCGTGCCGGGACCGCAGGACCGCGCCGAGGTGCACCGTGTCATCTACGAGGAGCTGGTCCGCGGAGTGGTGACGGAGACCTCCCGCCAGGCGTATCGCGAGGTCATCTCCCGGCTCGTCGACCAAGGCGCTGACGGCGTCGTCCTCGGCTGCACGGAGATCGAGCTGCTCATCACGCAGGACGACGCGTCCGTCCCGACCTTCCCCACGACCCGCCTGCACGTGGCGGCCGCCGTCGAGCACGCCCTGGGCTGAGCTCCCGACCGGGACCCGCACCGAATGGCAGTCCTCACGGGAGGACACGGCAGTGCCAGGGGTGCGAGGATGTCTCGTCCGCTCCCGAGCCGAGTGAAGGTGGTCCGTCATGAGCGAGCTTCTCGTCGTCGTCCCGGCGATCTTCGCCCTCAACATGGCGTTCGGCCCGAACAACCTGCTCTCGGTGACCTACGGCGCTCGGCACGGCGTCCGGTTCGCGGTGACGGCCGCGGTGGGGCGGATCGTCGCGTTCGTACCCATGATCGCTGCGAGTGCGCTCGGTCTCGGCCTGCTGCTGAGCGTCTCGGCCACAGCCTTCACGATCCTCAAGATCATCGGGGCGGCCTACCTCGTCTACCTCGGCGTCCGACTCATCCGCGGGGCGAAGGGTGCGACGTTGCACGGCGACGGACCGACCCAGGGCACGCTGCGGGAGGCGTTCCGCAACGAGGGGCTCGTGGCAGCCAGCAACCCCAAGGCGATCCTCATCTTCGCGGCGGCGTTCCCGCAGCTGATCGACGTCGACGCGTACTGGTCCAGCTATCTCTACGTCTCGGTGGTCTTCCTCGCACTGGAGTTCGTGGCGATCGCGCTCTACGCGTTGCTGGGCCGAGTGGCACGCACGTTCATGGCCTCGCACCTGCCGTGGTTCCAGCGGGTCTCCGGCACCGGGATGATCGGGTTCGGGGCGCTCCTGCTGCTCGCCAAGCAGCCGGCCCGCATCGCCTGATCGGACGCGCATTCAGCGCGGGTTCAGCCCGGGTGCGCGAGACTGGGCCGGTGGCGGCGGACCTCCCCCGCGCACGCCCGAACGGAGGAGCGGATGAGGGTGCTCGTCGTCGACGACGAGGTTCGGCTCGCCAGCACGCTGCGCGCCGGACTCGCGGCGGAGGGATTCGCCGTGGACGTGGCGCATGACGGTGTGGACGGACTCTGGATGGCGCGTGAGCACACGTACGACGTCATCGTGCTGGATCTCATGCTGCCCGGGCTCAACGGCTACAAGGTGTGCGAGGCGATCCGCGCCGATGGCGACTGGACCCCGGTGCTCATGCTGACCGCCAAGGACGGCGACTGGGACGAGGTGGAGGGCCTCGACACCGGTGCGGACGACTATCTCGTCAAGCCCGCGCCCTTCCACGTGCTCGTGGCGCGGATCCGCGCGGTGGCTCGGCGTGGCGCCAGGGAGCGCCCGACCGTGCTGGAGGTCGGCGACCTGCGGCTCGATCCTGCCCAACGTCGGGCCTGGCGTGGTGAGACCGAGCTGTCCCTGACCACCCGCGAGCTGTCCCTGATGGAGCACTTCATGCAGCACGCCGGCGACGTCCGCTCGAAGCGGCAGATCCTCGACGCCGTCTGGGACGTGGACTTCGACGGCGATCCCAACATCGTCGAGGTCTACGTGCGTCACCTCCGCAACAACGTCGCCCGGCCGTTCGGACGTGACTCGATCGTCACCGTCCGCGGCGCGGGGTACCGCCTGACCACGGACGAGCGATGACCACCTCACGCGGCGAGGGGCTGCGACGCCGGCTCGCCCGGACCTCGGTCCGTTCCCGCACCACGGGGGCAGCGGTCGCCGTCCTCGCGATCGTGCTCCTGGTGGGCGCCGTCGCCGTCGTCCTCTCCCTGCGGGCGGTCCTCACCGAAGGGGTGGCGTCCTCCGCGGAACAGCGACTCGCGGAGGTGGCGTCGGGGATCGAGACCGACGGGCTGCCGACACCGCCCGCCGACACCGGATCGGACCCAGGATCGGACTCAGATTCGGACTCAGGCGCCGACGACGACCTCCGGGACCGGCTCGAGGACGCCGCCGACGACGACGTGCTGCTCGTCGTCGATGCCGGCGGCTCCGTCCTCACCTCCCTGGGCGAGGAGGAGGAGGCGCGAGAGCTCGCCCGCCGCATCGCGGACGAGGGGTCCGATCTGGACGACAGGGTCACGCTGGACGACGAGGCCTACGTACTGGTCTCGGAGGACGTGGAGGTCGCCGGGTCCGGGACTGACGACGTCACGGTGCTGCTCGCGCGTCCCCTCGAGTCGGTGTCGGAGTCGGTCACGACGCTCACCCTGCTCTTCACCGCGAGCCTGCCCGTCGCTCTGGGCCTCATCGGCCTCACGACCTGGCTCGTCGTCGGACGAGCGCTCCGTCCCGTCGAGCGGATCCGTGCCGAGGCGGCATCGATCGACGGGGCTCGGCTGGACCGACGGGTCCCGGAGCCGGACTCAGGCGATGAGATCAGCCGACTCGCGCGGACCATGAACCTCATGCTCGACCGGCTGGAGTCCAGTGCACGCCGTCAGCGGCAGCTCGTCTCCGACACCTCTCACGAGCTACGCTCCCCCATCGCCACGATCAGGCAGACTGCCGAGATCTCCGAGGCACACCCTGACGCCTTGCCTCCTGGTGAGCTCGGCAGCATCGCGCTCGCGGAGTCGATCCGGATGCAGGGCATCGTCGACGACCTGCTGCTCCTCGCCAAGGCTGACGAGCACGATCTCGGGCTCACGTCCCGGGAGGTCGATCTGGACGATCTCGTGCTGGCCGAGATCCGTCGCCTGCGCTCGCTGCCGGTGCAGGTCGAGACGCGGATCGAGGCCGCCCGGACGAACGGCGACGGTCGTGCTCTGGCACGGGTGCTGCGCAACCTCGTCGACAACGCGGTGCGCCATGCCGACACCGTCTTGCGGCTGGAGCTCGTCCCCGAGGAGAACCGAGCGGTCCTCGCCGTCGAGGACGACGGACCGGGGATCCCCGCGTCTGACCGGCAGCGGGTCTTCGAGCGATTCGTGCGACTGGACGACGCGCGGGCTCGCGACGAAGGGGGCAGCGGGTTGGGGCTCGCCATCGTCCAGGAGATCGTCGCCGCCCATGGTGGGTCGGTGCGCGTCGTCGACGGCATGCTCGGCGGGGCGCGCATCGAGGTGCGGCTCCCACTGCACACCTGACCCAGGCCACATCGGGCCCCAGCGGTCTCGCTGAAGAGGCGTTCAGCAACGTTCAGGTGGGCTTCAGCGATGCTCCGGCAGAGTCGTCCTCGACGGCACGGCAGCTCCGGCTCGCACCGTCACCCCCGACCGATCGAAGGAGATCTGAGATGAAGACCCCGACCCGCCAGACCCTCACCAGCAAGCGTGTCCTGCTGCCCGCCGGAGCGCTCGCCGGCGTCCTCGTCCTCGGTGGCGGAGCCGTCGCCGTCGGCGCGCTGGGCGACTCCGACGAGCTCACCGGCAACGATCTCGACCGCGCGTCGTCCGCCGCGCTGAAGGAGGTCGGCTCCGGCAAGGTCGTCAGTGCCGAGCTGAGCGACGACCGCGGCGTCGCCTACGACCTCGAGATCCGCACCTCCGACGGTCGAGACGTCGACGTCGAGCTGGATGACTCCTTCAAGGTCGTGCGCACCGAGTCGGACCGGGATGACGACCGCGACGACGCGCGAGACGACCGGGACGGCCGGGACGACCGCCCGGACGCCGACGACCGTCGCCTCGATGACGGCGAGTGGGCCCAGATCGAGAAGGCGGCGATCAAGGAGGCCGGCGGCGGCACGATGACCGACGCCGAGGCGTCCGATGACCGCGGTGTCGCCTACGAGGCCGAGGTCCGCCTGAAGGACGGCACCGAGGTCGACGTCTGGCTGGACGAGACGTTCGCGGTCGTCGACAGCAGGGTCGACCGCGACGACGACTGATCCCGGCGGTCGAGCGACCTGGGCTCTGTGTCGCCCCGCGTCCTCAGTCCGAGAACGATGAATGCCCGGTCCATCCGTGGGCCGGGCATTCGTCGTTCAGGCGAGCACAACGTCGGACCGAAAGGAGATGGACCTGCGGCCCCCTGATCCACGGGGTTCCCGCTTCCCGGCCGGTTCGATCCTTCCCGATAGCATCCGAGCGTGCACGAGGAGCCCCTGCTCGGTATTCGCCTGTACTCGGCGACGGTGAGAGCGGACGTCGTTCCCGGGGCTCGTGAGATCGGCAGTGTCCACGGCGGTGAGCTTCTGGTCAGGGAGAACGGTGACGGGACGACGTCGGTGTGCGACGTTGCCACGGGCGACTGTTTTCCGCTCAACCGCGACCGGAAGGCCACCGAGGCCTTCCTGGAGGCCTTCGCGGAGTACCTGAGTTCCGGGCCGGCCGCCCCGGCACCAGTGACGATGACGGCGGAACAGGCTGCGGAGCGTCTTCGCGCCTTCCGGGAAGGGCAGATTCGTCCTCCCTCCTTCCCACCCGGCAAGGGGCTCTCTCACCGCGCACGGCTGAAGAGGCTCCTAGAGCGACTGCATGCTGTCGATCGCACCGCGACCGGGCCGGACTCCTGGTGGAGCGGCCTCATCGAAGAGGCAGAGAACGACCTGCTCTGACGAGCATCCGCGCGAGATGGTGCGTGGCCAGATCACGGGGGTGGCGGAGCCGATCGCGATGAGGCAGCCGTGGACGGACGCGTCCGTTCGCGTGGCGGCGCCGCTGGCTGCTCGATCGTGTGAATCGGCTCCAGGAACACCCGCACCTCCTCGGAGAACCCGCGACGCGTCGCTCGTCAAGACTTCCGGACGAGCACCTGCAGGACCGTGAACGACGCGGGCACATCTCGGGGCTCGTTGCCGCGGGAGGTCAGGTCGTCGCGCCGATCGTGGTCCGGGGGATGCGGTCGATGACCTCTCTCACGCCCGAGAGTCCTAGATCGCCACACCCGACCAGCGTGAGACGTTCGAGTGACATCAGCTCGGCCAGCACCTCGATGCCCTGGATCTTGCGGCAGTACTGAATGTCGAGCTGGGTCAGCTTGGGCAGATCCCGTAGCGCGGAGATGTCGGCCAGCGCGCGGAGGTTCTTCAATCGCAGTGATTCGAGAGCCGGGAGCGCCTGGATACCATCAAGCGAGGCGAGTTTCGTTCCTGAGAGCAGACCGAGGCGTCGCAGCGGGCGGGCGGACACGATCTCGAAGATCCTCCCGTCCAGAGAGACGTTCAGCACGTTCAGCTCATCGAGTGGCAGCCGCAGCGCCTCCCGTAGATTCGCCTGCGTCCGGTCCGGCTTCAGCGAGGCGCTTCGAAGCCGAGGAAACGCCGAGACATCGAAGCGGAAGACGTCGCTGACGAAGAGCGTGGTCAGGCGAGGCAGCACCACCTCCGGCCACGTGAGCACGCGTCCGTGCTCGTCGAGAAGGCGCAGCTCCTCCAACGACTCGGGGAGATCACCGGGACGGATCTCCCTCACCAGCGATGGTTTCGTGCTGCCGCCGCTGATCGTCAGTGAGGTGAGCTTCTCCATCTCACCGAGGACCTTCGGCAGGTGCTCGATCCGGTCATCGTGCGGCGCCCAGAGCTGCGCGGTCCGGATCTGGACCAGACGCTCGGAGCGGATCGGTTCGTCGAAGAACACCAACTCCCGATCCGGGCCGAACACGCCGCTGTCGTTGCGTCTGCGCAGGAGTACGACGTCACCAGCCACGAACGACGAGCATACTGTCGCCTCTGCGACGGACAGCCATGACCAGGAGATCGCAATCGGTGGAGTCACTGCGATCGAGTTCGGTCCAGGCGCAGCGATCGTGGCTTTCCCGCGGGGTGCCCGCCCCGGTGTCGTACCTCGTCAACGGCGTCGAGAGCGAGCGGTCTCCGTCTCCTGTGATGACCCATCTCATGCGGTACTTCCAGCCGTCACCCGCGCTCGGGCCGATCTCGAGTCGCTGGCCGTGGGTCATGGCGAGGGTGTTCGCGATGGACTTCCAGCAGGCGATGTGGGCCATGTGTATGAGTCTCAGCCGAGTACCGCGTCGTTGGTGATGGCAGGCATCGGTCCAGCCGTCCTCGTGACGCCGCGCAGGATTGCCGCGACCTCGCACACTAGTCGCCGCGAAAGCTCGCGACGTTCGAGGTGGATTCGCCCGGGCTGATGAGCCCGGACTCGTAGCTGATGATGACGAGTTGCGAGCGATCGCGAGCGTGAAGCTTGGACAGGAGCCGGCTGACGTAGGTGCGTGCGGTGGCAGGGCTGATCTGGAGGCTCGCTCCGATCTCGTCGTTCGATTCGCCCATCCCGATGCGGGTGAGGACCTCGCGTTCGCGGCCGGTGAGGGAGTCGAGCAAGTCTGGACGAGTCTGGGGCGTGGTGCCTCCCGCGAGCGTGCTCATCACCTTCCGTGTGATCGCCGGCGACAGCAGAGCGTCGCCGCATGCGACGGTGCGGACCGCGCTTCGCAGCTCGGCGGGGGCGATGTCTTTGAGGAGGTAGCCGGCCGATCCTGCTCGGATTGCGGCGAGCACGTTCTCGTCCTCGTCGAAGGTCGTCAGCATGACGACCCGCACGTTCGTCAGTGAGGGATCGGCCACGATCGCCTGGGTCGCGGCGATGCCGTCCATCAGCGGCATGCGGATGTCCATGAGGACGACATCCGGCTTGTACTCGCGGACTGCACTGATACCCGTGCCGCCATCGCTGGCTTCGGCGACGACTTCGATGTCGCCGTCGTGTTCGGCCAGCGTGCGTAGACCTGTTCTCACGAGTTCTTGGTCATCGACCAGCACGACCCGGATCATGACAGCCTCGCGGGGAGGGTGGCTTCGACGGAGAATCCGGCGTCAGAAGTTCGAGTCGTCAGCGAGCCGCCGAGCAGCTTGACCCGTTCGCTCATGCCAGCCATTCCGTATCCGCCTTTCGTGCCGTTGCCCGGCACTGAGCCGCGTCCGTTGTCGGTGACGCTGATGTGGAGCCGCCCGTCACGGATGCCGACGTCGATGTGTGCATGCGTCGCACCGGCGTGTCGGACGATGTTGGTGATCGACTCTTGGATCACCCGATATGCCGCCGCATCCACTGGAGCGGACACATCGGAGGGTGTAGCTGAGATATCGGTCGCGATCTCGACACCTGCGCCCCTTGCGGCGTCGACCAGCTCTTGCACCGCAGAGAGCGAGAGGATGCTCCGCAACTCGTCCGCGTCAGAGGCCGAGCGCAGGATGCGCACCATCGAGCGGAGCTCTTGCAGCGACCGCGTGCTGGCCGCCCGTATGCGGTCGAGCGCGTCACCCACGGTGCGACCATCGTGTCCGAGCGCTTCGGCCCCAACACTTGCTTGCAGGGAGATGACGGACAGCGTGTGCCCAACTGTGTCGTGCAGTTCTCGGGAGATGCGCTCGCGCTCGCTCCGCATTCGCGACTCCGCTTCTCGCGTGAGCTGCTCTTCGGTGAGCCGAGCGATCTCGGCTTGCTGAGTCGTCCGGATGCGGCGGGCTCGCACGCCGTAGCCGAGTGCGATACCCGCTGCGATGAGCGCGATGTTGGACACCGCGTCGTAACCGAGGAGGTACCCGAGAGGGGGCGCGTCATCGCGGAGGCGGAAGTACAGGGAGACGACGAAGACGACTGTTCCCGCGCCTATGGCCCAGCGGGTCAGGCCGACCTCGGCAGCAGAGAAAAGTGCCGCGACGACCGGGAGTGCGACCCCGACGGGTGGGAGGTCGAGGATGTAGTAGCCGAACGTCCCCAGAGCACTCAGCAGGAGCACGGGGATCGGCATGCTCCTGCGCAGCAAGAGCACGGCGCCGAACCCTGCGGTGAACACATAGGCCAGGATGTCCGGGGGATCCTCCGCCGTGGCCTGCGACAGTGCGACGATGGTCGAGAGCACAACCGTGACACTCGCTGCAAGCAGCGCGTCGACGGCCCAGGGCTTCACGTGTGTCCTCCTGTCGCTCGTCTACGTGATCCTCACCCTTCCAGGGTAGGAGGCGGGTCAGCCGCCGCGCATCCTCCCGGCGGAGCGTCGCGATGTCGCTTCCTGACGTATCGCGACTACGGAGAGAAGCGATCAAGGTCGAGAGTCTGGGCCGATGCTGAGAGCGGGGCGTGGCTCCTAGCGTCGGAGGCATGAACGATCACGACCCGTCGCCATCCCCGGTTCCAGCCGCGCCACCGGTATCCAAGCGCCGGCGCCTGGGACTGCCGCTCGTGGCCATCATCGCGCTCGCGCTGCTCGCGGCGCCGCGCGTGATACTCCACGACCTCGACATCATTCACGAAGGCACCGCGATCAACGCGCTGTTCGTGTTCCTTCCTCCGGCCCTGTGGATCCTCGTCGCCCTTGCCGCGAAAGCGCCCAACCCATTCGCCACCATCCTCGCAATCGGCGTCTGTTACGGGATCTTCCTCGCGCTCGGACATCAACTCATGTGGACTACCACCTTCGCCGACGATCCACCCCAGCTCGGAGGCAACCTCGCTGGCCTCGATCCCACGATCCAGAGCGCCATCCTGCGCTCCTTCGCCGTCCTGTCGAGCCTCGTGACCGGCGCACTCGTCGGCGCGATCGCCGGACTCGCGGCCTGGGGTCTCTCCGCTCTCGCAGGCCGCGCGCGGCAGGCCCGCTGAAGGGACGGAGCAATGAACGGACCGCCCGACCCTCCCCGCCCCAGCATCCGACGGATGCTGGGAGTCGGTGCCCTCGGACTCATCGGCGGGGCGCTGCTCGCGCTGTTCATCCAGGACGTCCTCGCGGTGGCGTTCACCAGGGCCGGGAGCGTCCCTTCCGCGCTGACCGTCGTCTCCGTCTACCTCATCCCTGCCGTCTCCATCGTGACTGCGGTGGCTGCCGTCGTCATCGACCGAAGGCAAGCCGTGCGCCGGACGGAGAACGACTCCCACGATGACTGAGCGGGGGCGGCCAGGCAGGCTCGTCGACCGCAGGCTGAGCCGACGCGAACTGCTCATCGTGGCGGGCATCGCAGACACTGGCCTCGATCTCGGCCTCGCCGGTTGCAGGCCGCGACAGACCAGCGTCGTGGCCTTGGGCACTCCAACGTTGCCGATCCCCCATGCGCTTCGTCACAGGTCACGGGAACCACGCGCCAGTTCGCTCTCACCGCAGCAGACGGCGAGAGCCAGCTCATCATCTCGGGCCGGCCCGAGAGGCGGACTCCGACGATGGGATACAACAGCGCCTGCCTCGGGCCGACGCTTCGCGCCCGACAGAGCGAGTACCTCAGCGTCGCCATCCGAGACGATCCGGACAGCCGACTCTCCGGACATCCCAGGGCGGTTCACCAGGACCGGCGTGGTGACCCAGCGCGTCCACGGCGAGCTCGAAGACATCGGCAGCGGACGATCCCACGCCCGAACCCACGTCATCGTGGCGGATCTGCACGTCAGAGTCGTCGACGCCACCCGCGGAGAGCTCGCCATCGACGTCAGCCCCGACTACCGAACCCTCTGACGACGAGAAACTCCCGGACCCTGAGGGTCCGGGAGTTTCCTATCTCCTGAGAGAGGACAACGTCGGGCTGACAGGATTTGAACCTGCGACCCCCTGACCCCCAGTCAGGTGCGCTACCAAGCTGCGCCACAGCCCGTTGAACCTCGGCAACCCTACCCCAGTGTTCCTGGCTCCTGTGCACCGGGCAGCGAGCCGTCGGAGGCCGCCACGGGCCTCGGGCGGTAGCTGGCGCGCGTCTCGGGCGCAGGTCGCCGCGCTGCCTACCGCCGGAACCTGCCACCCGCGCACCTCCCCCATCACCCGGGGCCTTCAGGTGCGACCAAGTGGGCCTATCCCTCGCGCAGCAACGGGAGCGTCCGACGGCTCCTGAAGACCCTGTCGGTCCCATCGAGAGGGTCAGCGAAGGCCAGCTCGTGTGCCAGCAGCTGCAGTGGCGTGGAGAAGTCGTCGATCGCGACGTCGGCGACCTCCGGGTAGAGCGGGTCGCCGACGATCGGCATGCCCAGGCCGCTCAGGTGCATCCGCAGCTGGTGCGTGCGCCCGGTGCGCGGTCTCAGGCGCAGGACCGCCCGCTCTCCGGCCGGACCGCCCACGACGTGGTCCAGCTCCACGAGAGTCTCGGCGTTCACCGGCGCGCCCGGGACGACCCGCGCCTGCCAGCAGCCCGGTTCCTTGGTGATGTGGTCGCGCACCACCACGGGGAGCTCCACGTCAGGACGATGCGGGGCCAGCGCCAGGTAGGTCTTGCGCACCACGCGCCGCGCGAACAGCTGCTGGTACGCGCCGCGCCACCGAGGTTCGGTCACGAGCACGAGCACGCCCGAGGTGACCCGGTCCAGGCGGTGCGCGGGAGTCAGCTCCGGGAGCCCGAGCTGCTCGCGCAGCCGCACGGTGGCGCTCTGCGCGACGTGCCGACCGCGCGGGATCGTGGACAGGAACGGCGGCTTGTCTACCACCACGAGCCGCTCGTCACGGTGCAGCACGTGGATCTCCCCCGGGACCGGAACCTCCTCGCGGAGATCCCGGTGGAACCAGACGAAGGTGTGCGGCTGGTACGGAGCGGAGTCGAGCAGCACCTGTCCGTCGCCCAGCACGAACCGCCCCTGCGCCAGCAGGGCGTCGACGTCCACCCGCTCCGGCAGCCGCTCCCGGAGCCACTGCCGCATGGTCGACCAGACCGGTGGCTCGCCCGGCACCCGGTCGGGCGTGCGCACCCACGCGGCACCGAGACCACCACGCGGCGGAAGCGGTGATCGTGGGGGCACGTCAGCGTCCTCGCTGCGCGATCAGCGTCGCCCGCGCTTCTCGCGGGGACGCTGCTGGATGTGGATGGGTGTGCCGGCGAACCCGAAGTCCTCACGCAGACGACGCTCGACGTAGCGCAGATAGCCGGCCTCGAGCTTGCCGGACGTGAACAGGATGAAGGTCGGCGGTGCCGTCGACGCCTGCGTCCCGAACAGGATCTTGGGCTGCTTGCCACCGCGGACAGGGTGCGGGTGCTCGGCCACGAGTCGGCCGAGGAAGGAGTTGAGCGCACCGGTGCCGACGCGGGTCTCCCAGCCCTCGAGGGCGGTGTCGAGGGCCCGCACGAGCCGGTCCACGTGCCAGCCGGTCCGCGCCGCGATGTTGATCCGCGGCGCCCAGGACACCTGCACGAGCTCCCGCTCGATCTCGCGCTCGATGTAGTAGCGGCGCTCGTCGTCGACGAGGTCCCACTTGTTGAAGGCGATGACCAGCGCGCGGCCGGCCTCGCGGACGGTCTGCACGATGCGCAGGTCCTGCTCGGAGATCGACGCCTCCGCGTCGAGCACGAGGACGGCGACCTCGGCGCGGTCGATCGCGGTCGTCGTCCGCAGCGAGGCGTACCACTCGTGGCCCGACGCCTGGTTGACCCGCTTGCGGATGCC
>JBQGDU010000404.1:0-13961 GCA_052039245.1 Aeromicrobium sp.
GGATCTTCTTCGGCGGGTCGCGCCAGCGCGGCACCCCGCCGCCCCGTCGTCCGCACCGCGGGTTCGGTCCCGACGACGACCCTGACTACCTGCGCGGTCTCTGAGGCGGTCGCCCCCGCGCCCCTCGTCCCGACGCTCCCCCGTGGTGAACGGGTCAGCTCACTTGGCGTAGGAGTGCAGTCCGGAGCCGAACAGGTTCACGCCGTAGTAGCTGAACAGGAAGGTCGCGAAGCCGACGAACGCGATGATCGCGGCGCGCTTGCCCTTCCAGCCGGCCGTCGCCCGGGCGTGCAGGTATCCGGCGTAGACGACCCAGGTGATGAACGCCCAGACCTCCTTGGGGTCCCAGCCCCAGTAGCGACCCCACGCGTAGTGGGCCCAGATCGGGCCGGCGATGAGCGCACCGAAGGTCCACAGGGGGAAGCCGACGGCGATCGTGCGGTAGGCGATCTTGTCCATGACGGCCGACCCCGGGAAGCGCGCGAGCACTCCCCCCACGGTTCCGCGATCCTCGGCGCGGCTGCGGATGAGGAACAGCACCGACGACGCCGTGCCGACGAGGAAGAAGGCGCCGGACAGCATCACCGCGGCGACGTGGATGACCAGCCAGTACGAGTGCAGGGCCGGGACGAGGGGACCCGCCGGCACGTAGGTGGACATCGCCATGCCGAGCATCACGAGGGCGAACCCGGTCACGATGCCGCCGAGCCACTGCAGTGACTGCAGCCGGACCATCACGAGGTAGACGACCAGCGCGAACGCAGCGCCGCCGACCCCGAACTCGTACATGTTGCCCCACGGGACGCGGTCGGCCGCGAACCCGCGGGTCACGAAGCCCAGGAGCAGCAACAGTGTGCCCAGCCCGGTGAGGGAGACGCCGATCGAGGACAGGACGTCCGGGCGCTCGGCCTCGGCGCCGTCGACGCCGCGGTCGGTCGGGGAGCCCACGGACGCGGCCGAGCCGTCCGACGCGACCGCGACGGGCTCCACGGCGACCTTGCGTGCGAAGCCCCACTCGGCCATGTGTGCCAGGAAGGCGAGGGCGATCACGACGGTGGCCGAGGCCACCGAGTAGTTCGAGATCGTCGCGAGGGTCTCAGCAGTCATGGGATCGGCTCACCGTCTTGTCGTGTTCTTCGGACCGGACCCCGACGTGGTGTCCTCTTCGCCGAGCTCGGCGCGCAAGCGCTCGAGCAGGTCGTCGAGGTCGTCGGGGAGGTCGTCGCGGGGCACACGGTCGAGCGCCGCGACCTCCACCACGGTACGCGAGCCCTCGCGACGCGAGCGGACCCAGGTGCGTCGCGGCCGCACCACGAGGGACAGCACGAGCCCGACGATGCCGACGCTGATCGCACCGAGCGGCAGCTGCACGAGCGGCGTCGACGCCACCTGGAACCGGGCGAACAGCACGAGGTCGCGGAACTCGACCGTCGCACCGTTCGGCAGCTCGGTCTCCTGCCCCGGGCTGAGGCTGATGCGCAGGTTCTCCCCGGCCTCGTCGGTCAGCTGGGTCAGGTTCTCCTTGTCGAGCACGTAGACCGACTGGGGAGTGCCGTCGTCGAGGCCGAGGTCGCCCTCGAACGCGAACAGACCGACGAGCGGGTTGACCGCTCCCGGGAACACCGACACCGACGCCTCGTCGTCGCCGGAGGAGACCGCGGTGGGCAGGAAGAAGCCCTGGAAGCCCAGCTGCTGCGGCTGCGCGTCCGGGACCTGGACCACGCCGTTGGAGGTGTAGGTGCCGTCCTGCGGCAGGAACGGGACGGCATCGTCGAAGACCACCTCTCCCTCGGGATCGGTCACCCGCAGGACCGGGGCGTAGCCCTGGCCGACGAGGAAGACCGACGTGCCGTCCACCGCGAGCGGCTTGTTGACCTCGATCTCGAAGGGCCGCTCGGCGGCCGACGGGTCGCTCAGGTAGGTGCCAGACGCGCGGAACAGGCGAGGTGCGCCGCGCTGGGGACCGTCGGTCCAGAAGCGTGCCTCCATGCGATCGAGCTGCAGGCTGAACGGCGGGAGCTCGTCCGGGTCGAACAACGCCCCGGAGGAGAACTCGTCGTACTGGGTGAGGACGTTGGAGAACCCGTCTCCCTGCGTGACGATCGCCGCGCCGCGGTAGCCGAACAGCGCACCGGCGGCGACGCCGACGAGCACGGCCACGATGCTGACGTGGAACACGAGGTTGCCGAACTCACGCAGGTAGCCCTTCTCGACCCTCACCTCGCTGGCCGCCGCGTCCTCGACGACGTCGATCCGCGCCCGCAGCAGCCGCGGCCCCGCGAGCACCGTGCGCGACGCCCGAGCCACCTCGGCCGGAGACGCGTCCGTCTCGAAGGTCCCGTGGGCCGGCAGCCGCTCGAGCCGCTTGGGCGCCTTGGGCGGGCGCGCCCGCAACGCCCGGAAGTAGACGGCGGTGCGAGGCAGGATGCAGCCGACGAGCGAGATCATCAGCAGGAGGTAGATGGCGCTGAACCACGGGGACGTGTAGACGGAGAAGAAGCCGAACCGGTCGAGCCACGGTGAGAGGTCGGGGTTGCGCGAGACGTAGGCCTCCACGGCGCGGGCATCGACTCCGCGCTGCGGCACGACGGAGCCGGGCACCGCCGCGACGGCGAGCAGCATGAGCAGCACGAGAGCCGTGCGCATCGAGGTCAGCTGGCGCCACATCCAGCGCAGGAACTCCAGCCGTCCGAGTGCCGGAGCGACCGCGGAAGGGTCCTTGCCCATCAGACCACCGTCCCGAAGCCGCCGGCCCACGTCTGCAGGTCCAGCACGATCGCGTCCCACACGCCCGTCACGAGCAGCACCCCGACGAGCACGAGCATCCCACCGCCGACCAGCTGGAGCGTGCGCTGGTTCCGACGCGCCCAGTCCACGGCCACCATGAAGCGCCGGAAGGCGAGCGCCGCGACGACGAACGGCAGCCCGAGACCGAGGCAGTAGACGAACGTGAGGAACGCTCCACGCCCGGCCGTGCCCTCCTGGTTGGCGAGGGTGAGCACGACGCCGAGGGTCGGGCCGATGCACGGCAACCAGCCGAGACCGAAGAAGAAGCCCAGCACGGGCGCGATGCCGACGCCCACGGCCGGCACGGCGTGGATCCGCACCTCCCGCTGCAGCGCGGGCACGAGCCCCATGAAGACGAGTCCGAGCACGATGACGATGAGACCGAGCACGATCGAGAACCCGCGCCGATACTGGAACAGCTCCTGTCCGACCGCGCCGAACAGCGCGCCTCCGAGCACGAACACCGCGCTGAAGCCGAGCACGAACAGGATCGAGCCGGCGAGCATGCGGCCCCGCCCGGCGCTCTGCAGGTCCTGGACCCCGACCCCCGTGACGTAGGAGAGGTAGCCGGGCAGCAGCGGCAGCACACAGGGAGAGAAGAAGGAGACGAGTCCCGCGACGACGGCCACGGGGACGGCGAGCAGGAGCGACCCGGAGGCCGCGGCGTCGGCGAACGCATCACCCATCGACGCTCTTCTTCACGTCGTCGATGACGCCGGCGAGCGTCGAGGCCCGCAGCTCGGGGTCGATGATGCGGGCCGCCACGCGACCTTCGGCGTCGATCACCCACGTCGTCGGGATCGCCTGCGACGGCAACGACTCCGCGAACCCGAGCTGTAGCCGGCCACCACGGTCCATGATGCTCGGGTACGGCGTCTCGAACCGCCGCTCGAACGCCCTCGCCGCGTCCGGGTTGTCGCGGACGACGAGCCCGAGGAACTGCACGTCGGCGTCGGCGTACTGGTCGGAGACCTCATTGAGCGTCGGCGCCTCGGCGCGGCACGGCGGGCACCACGAGCCCCACACGTTGACCACGAGGGTCTTGCCCTCGAAGTCCGTGCTCGACAGCGCCTCCCCGTCGAGGTCCTCACCCTCGAGCACGGGCGCCGCCTCGCGGTCGTCCGGCTCGACGAACGTCACGTACTTGCTGCCGCTGACGTAGCCACCGGTCGAACCCTCCGTGCCGATGCCGGAGCAGCCGGCCAGCACGACGAGCACGAGCACCCCGAGGAGGGTTCCCCCGCGGCGGCGGGTAGGCAGTGTCTGCCCAGGGCGGTCCACGGCGTCAGGCGCCGCCGACGAACTTGCCCTTGAGGGCGTCCGGCAGCAGGTCTCCGGCGGGCTCGGCGTACGTGTACCCGACGTAGTCGTCGCCGTCGAACGTCAGGCTGGTGATGCTCGCGAGCGTGCACTGCCGCTTGCGGGGGTCGTGCACGAAGCTGTTGCCCTCGTACGCCTGGCGGGCGATCCAGACCGGAAGCTGGTGGGAGACGATGACCGCCTCGTGACCGCGGGCCGCCTCCCGAGCGTCGGCGACCGCCGCCTGCATGCGGTCGGCGATCTCCCGGTAGGGCTCGCCCCACGAGGGCCGGAAGGGGTTGCGCAGCTTCCACCAGTTCTTGGGGTGGATCAGCGCCTTGGGCTCGGCGCCCACGGTGCGGCCCTCGAAGAGGTTGTCGGCCTCGATGACCCGCTCGTCGGTCGTGACGGGCGCCTCGAGCAGGACGCGCAGCGGCTCGACGGTCTGCTGAGCACGCTCCAGCGGCGAGGAGACCAGGTGCACGATCTCGTTCTTGGACAGGTGGTCGGCCGCACGCTCGGCCATCTCGTGTCCGAGCTCGGACAGGAAGTACTCAGGGAGCCGTCCGTACAGCACGCCCTCGGGGTTGTGGACCTCGCCGTGGCGCATCAGGTGGACGATCGTGCGCTCGCTCATTCGACATCCTCCTGGGCTCGGGCGGCGGCTCGGGCGGCCGCGGGCAGGGCCTCGGACATCCTAGAGAGTGCCTGGTCGTCGTGGGCGGCCGAGACGAACCACGCCTCGAAGGCGCTGGGCGGCAGGTAGACGCCGGCGTCGAGCATCGCGTGGAAGAACGGTCCGTACCGCCACGTCTGCTGACGCTCGACGTCGGCGAAGCTTCGCGCCGGCGTCGAGGTGCCCCACAGGATGCTGAACATGGACCCGACCACCTGCACGACGTGCTCGACGCCTGCCTCCTCGAGCGCCGACGACACCAGCGCGCGAGCCTGCGCCGACCACGACTCCAGCCGCTCGTAGGCGGCGTCGTCGGCGAGCCGCAACGTCGTGAGTCCCGCCGTGGTCGCGACGGGATTGCCGGACAGCGTGCCGGCCTGGTAGACGGGACCGCTCGGCGCCAGCTGCTCCATGACGTCGGCGCGGCCGCCGAACGCCGCCGCCGGGAACCCGCCTCCCATGACCTTGCCGACGGTCAGCAGGACCGGCGCCCAGCCCTCCACCGCTCCGGCGAGTCCCCAGTGGCCCGAGCGCGAGACGCGGAACCCGGTCATCACCTCGTCGCTGATGAACAGCGCACCGTGCGCGCGGCACGTCTCGGACAGGAACCGGTTGAAGCCCTCGTCGGGCGGGACGACGCCCATGTTGCCCGGCGCGGCCTCGGTGATCACGCACGCGATCTCCTCGCCCAGCTCGGCGAACGCGGCGGTCACGGCCTCGCGGTCGTTGTAGGGGACGACGATCGTGTCGGCGGTGACGTGGGCCGGCACGCCCGGCGTGCCCGGGATGCCCAGCGTGACCAACCCGGACCCGGCCTCGGCGAGCAGCGCGTCGACGTGACCGTGATAGCAGCCGGCGAACTTCAGCACGAGGTCGCGGCCGGTGAAGCCTCGGGCGAGTCGGATGGCCGACATCGTGGCCTCCGTGCCCGACGAGGTGAGTCGGACCATCTCCGCCGGAGTGCGGTCGACGATCTCCTCGGCCAGCTCCACCTCCGGCAGGCTCGGCGTCCCGAACGACGTGCCCCGCGCGGCGACGTCCTGCACCGCGGCGATGACCTCCGGATGGGCGTGACCGAGCAGCATCGGCCCCCAGGAGCCGACGAGGTCGAGGTAGCGGGCGCCGTCGGCATCGGTGAGCCAGGGGCCCTCCGCCTCGACCATGAACCGCGGGGTCCCTCCCACGGCCCGGAAGGCGCGCACCGGCGAGTTCACGCCTCCTGGGGACACGGCGCGGGCGCGGTCGAACCACTGCTGGGACGCGGTGGGGTGCTCGGGGGTGCTGGAGACCATGATCGCCATTGTCCCAGCCGCCCAGCGTCGCCGGACCGGTGGCGTAACCTGCGCGCCCTCCACCTCGTTCTAGAGGTGGCGTGGACCACTTTGCCTCGGGGTGGACGCACTAGTAACATGCGTTTACCGTGGCGTGGGTCACGCGCCACCAGGGAGGGAAGCACTCAATGGCAGCTCGAACGCTCAGCCGCTGGCAGAAGGCCAGCGCCATCGTTCCGATGGCCGTGCTCGTCACGGCATGGGGCGTCGCGCTCGGCAGCTCCGGTCTCGCCACCGCTGACGACCGGGTGAGCGCCGATGAGATCCCCGACGTCCCGAGCACCGCGCTCGAGCAGCCCGCCAGCGTGCAGGAGACCCCGGCCGGCATCGACCCCCGGGCCGGTGCCGACGGCGCCGTCTCCACACTCTCCACCAACGGCATCCCCGCCTCCGCACTGAGTGCCTACCGGCGCGCGGAGATGCTGCTCGGCAAGGCGGACGAGTCCTGCAAGCTGCCGTGGCACCTCGTCGCGGCCATCGGACGGGTGGAGTCCAACCACGGACGCTTCGGCGGCAACGCGCTCGACTCCGACGGCACCGCCAAGCCGGGCATCTACGGCATCCCCCTGGACGGCACGAACGGCACTGCCAAGATCACCGACACCGACAACGGCGCGCTCGACAACGACCGCGTCTACGATCGCGCGGTCGGACCCATGCAGTTCATCCCCGGCACCTGGGAGGCCGTGGGCGTGGACGCCGACGGCGACGGCGAGAAGGACCCGCAGAACATCTACGACGCGGCCACGGCCGCCGGCATCTACCTGTGCTCCGGCGAGGGCGACCTCAGCAAGGGCGACGACGTCGCCGTGGCGGTCAAGCGCTACAACCAGTCCGATGAGTACGTCGCCCTCGTGACCCGGATCTCCGAGGCCTACGCCGACGGCGACTTCTCCCAGACGCCCGACGGCACGCCGTCCGGCTCGGTCGTCACCAGCCGATCCTTCGACCAGACGATGAGCGAGGGTGAGCGTGCGGAGGCCGGCGCCGCGGAGCGCAAGGCCGAGAAGAAGGCTGCTCAAGCCAAGAAGAAGCGCGAGGAGCGCCGCGAGGACGCCGCCTCCGGCAACGGTTCGACAGGTGGCGGCTCGGTCGACAACGGCTCCGGCAGTGGGTCGGGCGGTGGATCGGGATCCACGGGCGGCAGCAGCGGCGGCGGATCCAGCTCCGGTGGCGGCTCCGGTTCCGGTGGCACCAAGTCCACCGTGGGCGGCAAGATCAAGGAGGGCGGCTCAGGCTCGGCCGCCGCTCCCGTCACCGACATCGTCGGCGGTCTGCTCAGCTGGACCGAGGCGAATCTTCGCTGCCTCGGCCCCGAGGGCATCCTCGGTGGCAAGTCCTGGTCCAAGTGCATGGCCGAGTTCGGGTTCTGAGGCTCGGACCGACCGACGACGAGGAGGACCCCCGGCTCCGGCCGGGGGTCCTCCTCGTCGTGCAGGGTCGTGCCGTCAGCGGCGCGCGAGCTCGGCCGCCCAGTAGGTGAGCACGATGTCGGCGCCGGCGCGGCGGATCGAGGTGACGGACTCGGTGATCGCGCGCTCGCTGTCGATCCAGCCGCGCTCGGCAGCCGCCTCCACCATCGCGTACTCGCCCGAGACCTGGTAGGCGGCCACCGGGACGGTCACGTGATCGCGCACGAGCGGCAGCAGGTCCAGGTAGCCGAGCGCCGGCTTCACCATCACGACGTCGGCACCCTCCTCGACGTCCAGGAGTGCCTCCCGCAACGCCTCACGTCGGTTGGCGGGGTCCTGCTGGTAGGTCCTCCGGTCGCCCTGGAGCGAGGAGTCCACGGCCTCGCGGAAGGGTCCGTAGAAGGCCGAGGCGTATTTCGCGGCGTACGCGAGGATCGCGACGTCGACGTGCCCGGACGCGTCCAGCGCGGAGCGGACGACCCGCACCTGCCCGTCCATCATCCCGCTCGGCCCGACGAGGTGCGCGCCGGCCTCCGCCTGCGCGACGCCCATGCGCCCGTAGATCTCCAGCGTCGTGTCGTTGTCGACCCTCCCTGAGTCGTCGAGCACGCCGCAGTGGCCGTGGTCGGTGAACTCATCGAGGCACAGGTCGGACATGACGAGCAGGTCGTCACCGACCTCGTCGCGGGCGTCGGCGATGGCGACGTTGAGGATGCCGTCGGCCGCGAGCGCGCCCGAGCCCACCGCGTCCTTGTGCTCGGGGACGCCGAACAGCATGACACCGCCGAGACCGAGCGACGCCGCCTCACGCACGGCCGTTCGGGCCGACTCCCGCGTGTGCTGGACGACGCCGGGCATGCTCGAGATGGGTCGTGGCTCGCGCAGCCCCTCCCCCACGAACAGCGGCAGCACGAGCTGGCGCGGCTCGACCGACGTCTCCGCGACGAGTCGGCGCATGGCCGGCGTCGTCCTCAGGCGCCGCGGCCGCTGGACGGGGTACTCGGTCATGGGCGGTCCTTCAGTGGTGTGCTGGAAGCGAATTCGGTGGTCGAGTAGCCACCACCGCGAAGAACGAGCCGGTGGTGGCGTATCGAGGCCACGTCCGATGGTCTCGAGACGATCCTCGTCCCTCGGACCTCATCGACCCGCAGCCCACGCGGGGCCGCTTCGCGGCGGTGGCTCGGGCTACGCCTTCCGACGTGAGGAGGGCTTCTTCTGCGAGGGCTTGAGCACCGGCTCGCCGGCCTCGAGGAAGGTCAGGCGCCGGGCCGCGCCGAACTCGGCCAAGGCGTCGGCCAGCACCTCGACGGACGGCTGCTCGGCCATGACGTCGACCCGCAGGCCGTGCTCCTCGGCGGTCTTGGCGGTGGCCGGACCGATGCAGGCGATGACCGTCGACGTGTGCGGCTTGCCGGCGATGCCGACGAGGTTGCGCACGGTGGAGCTCGACGTGAACATCACCGCGTCGAACTTGCCGGTCTTGATCGCCTCGCGCGTCGGCGCCGGCGGCGGGGCAGCCCGCACGGTCCGGTAGGCCGTGACGTCGTCGCCCTCCCAGCCGAGCTCGATCAACCCGGCGTCGAGGGTCTCGGTGGCGATGTCGGCACGCGGCAGGAAGACCCGGTTGATCGGGTCCAGGACGTCGTCGTACGGCGGCCAGTCATCGAGCAGACCGCGGGCGGACTGCTCACCGCTCGGCACGAGGTCGGCCTTGATGCCCCACGTCGCGATGGCCTCGGCGGTCTTCTCACCCACGGCGGCCACCTTGAGCCCGGAGAAGGCGCGCGCGTCGAGACCGTACTCCTCGAACTTCTCCCGCACGGCCTTGACCGCGTTGACGCTCGTGAACGCCACCCACTCGTAGCGCCCCTCGACGAGGCCGCGGACGGCCTTGTCCATCTGCTGCGGGTTGCGCGGCGGCTCCACCGAGATGGTGGGCACCTCCTCGGAGATGGCGCCGTAGGAGCGCAGACGGGCCGCGAGCCCGGCCGACTGCTCCTTGGTGCGCGGGACGAGGATCCGCCAGCCGTACAGCGGCTTCGTCTCGAACCAGGACAGCGCGTCGCGCATCTGCACGACCTCGCCGACGACGGTGATGGCCGGCGACGTCATGCCCGCGGCGCGGGCCTCGTCGGCGATCGACTCGAGCGTCGAGACGACGGTGGTCTGCTCGGTCGTGGTGCCGACGCGGGTCATGGCGACGGGCGTCTGCGGCGACCGTCCCGCCTCCACGAGACCGGCCGCCACCTCCCCGATGCGACCGACGGCGGACAGCAGCACGAGGGTGTCGTCACCGGCGTACTCGGGCCAGGAGATGGTGGCGTCACCGACGCTGATGACTCGGTAGTCGCGATGGGTCTTGTTGGTGAGCGGCACGCCGGCGTAGGCCGGGACCGCCGAGACCGAGGAGATGCCGGGCACGATCTCGAAGTCGATCCCGGCCTTGGCGCACGCCTGCGCCTCCTCCGGTGCCGTGGCGTACGTGAACGGGTCGCCGCTGACGAGACGCACCACGTGCGCTCCGGTCTTGGCGTGCTTGACGACGAGTCGCCCGAGGGCGGCGTGGGTCAGCGTGGAGCCGTCCTCGCCGAAGCCGTCGACGACCTCCGCGCCGTTGGTGACGAGGGCGGCATGCTCGGGCTGCTCGACGATCACGACGTCGGCCTGCGCGAGCAGCTCGGCCGCCCGCACGGTCAGCAGACTCGCGTCCCCGGGGCCGGCGCCGACGAAGCTGACGTGCCCGAGGGGCTTCTTCGGCTTCGACGCGGTGGCGGTGGGGGTCTCGCGGGTCGCGGTGCTGGTGCTCACAGTGGTGCTCTTCTTCCTTGACTGCCGTGTGGTCATGAGGCGACGCCTCCCCGTGGTGCAGCCACGAGGTCGGCGGCGCCTTCGGCGAGCATCTCGGCAGCGAGACGCTCTCCGATCGCGGCGGACTCATCGAGCGAGCCGGACGCGGACAGGCGGATGGTGGGCGCGCCGGAGTGGTCTCCGACGACGGCACGCAGCCAGACCTCGTCGCCGTCGTCTCCCCAGACGACGTCGGCGAGGGCTCCGACGGGTGCGCTGCAGCCTGCCTCGTGGGTGGCGAGGAGGCTGCGCTCGGCCGTGACGGCGGCCCGGGTCTCCGGGTCGTCCAGCACGGTGAGGAGTCGAGTGGTCGCGACATCGTCGGCGCGGCACTCGACGGCGAGGGCTCCCTGGCCGGGAGCGGGGAGGACCTGGAGGGGATCGAGGACCTCGGTGGCCTGGTCCTCGCGCCCGAGCCGCAGGAGGCCCGCGCGCGCGAGCACGACGGCGTCGAGCTCGCCGCTGGTGACCTTGGCCATGCGGGTCTCGACATTGCCACGGACGCCGACGATCTCCAGGCCGAGTCCGAGGGCGTTGATCTGCGCCTCACGGCGCGGGGACCCGGTGCCGACGGTGGAGCCCGGGGGCAGCTCGCCGAGCGTGAGCCCGTCGCGGGCGACGAGGACATCGCGCGGATCCTCTCGCTGCGTCACCGCGGCGAGGACGAGGCCCGGCGCAGCGGCCGTGGGCAGATCCTTGAGCGAGTGGACGGCGACGTCGACCTCACCGTCGAGCACGGCCTCGCGCAGGGCAGCGACGAACACGCCGGTGCCGCCGAGGTCACGCAGGCGCGACGTCCGGTCGCGGTCGCCCTCGGTGCTGATCGTGACGAGCTCGACCGGGGTACCGGTGAGCTCGGTGAGACGCGCGGCCACCTGGCCGGACTGCGTCGTGGCGAGCGCGCTCGCACGCGTGCCGAGGCGCAGGGTTCGGGTCACGAGCCGTCCCTCCCGACCTTGGTGACGGCCTCGACGGCCGCGGGGTCGAGAGCGAACAGGTCCGAGAGTGCGTCGGCGTACGTCAGGTTGCCGGGGGCGTCCATGAGCTGCTGGACGCGCACGGTGGGCGCGTGGATGAGCTTCTCAGCGACCCGGCGCAGCGCGTTGCGGACCTCGGCCACCTGCTTCTCGTCCAGCCCGTCGAGGCGTGAGCTGAGCCGGGCGGTCTCCGCCTCCACGATCTCGGTGGCCATCCCGCGCAGAGCGACGACGGTCGGGGTGACTCGCGAGGCCGACTTGGCGGCGAGGAAGCTGCGAACCTCCTCATCGACGATGCCGCGCACCTGCTCGACGTCGCCGGCCAGCTCCGCGTTCTCCGACAGGCCGGCCAGGACGACGAGGTCGATGAGCGTGACGCCGGGCAGCTCGCCCACGGCGGGATCGACGTCGCGCGGCAACGCGAGGTCGATCACGGTCAGCGGAGGCGGGCCGTCCTCCGGGCGGCGCCGAGCACCCTCGATCCGCTCGGCGTCGAAGACCACGCCCGCGGCCCCCGTGCAGGAGACGACGACGTCCGCTGCGGCGAGCTCGACGTCGAGCGCCTCCCAGCGGACGGCACTGACACCGAACGTCGCCACGAGCTCGTACGCGCGCTGGAACGTGCGGTTGGCCACCATGATCCGGTGCGGCGCGACGCCGCGCTCGATGAGCGTGCGTACTGCGAGGCTCGCGATCGTGCCGGCTCCGGCGACGAGGAAGCGGGTGTCGGGCTCGTCGACGATCGAGCCGGCGGCGTCCAGGCCGGCGGTCACCGTGGAGGGAGCGAGCCGGTCGATGCCGGTCTCGGCGTGTCCGCGCTTGCCGATGCGCAGGGCCTGCTGGAACAGCGTGTTCAAGGAGGACCCGACGGTGGACTCGGCCTGACCGCTGTGCAGCGCGGTGCGGACCTGGCCCAGGATCTGGCTCTCGCCGAGGATCATCGAGTCCAGCCCGGCGGCGACGGTGAAGAGGTGCGCGACGGCGGAGTCGTCGTAGTGGACGTAGGCGTTGCGCGCGAGCGCCTCGCGATCCAGACCGGCGTGCTCGCCGATGAGACGTGTGACGTCCTCGACGGCCCCGTGGAAGCGCTCGGCCTCCACGTAGACCTCGACGCGGTTGCACGTGGAGATGACCGCCGCCTCGCTGACGGCATCGGTCTCCAGCACACGGTGCGAGAGCTTGACCGCGGCCTCGGTGTCGAGCGAGGCACGCTCGAGCAGCTCGATGGGGGCACTGCGGTGGGACATGCCCACGACCAGGACGCTCATCGTGTCACCGCCTCGGAGTCGCAGTGCTCTCGACCGGCTTGCTGACGCTCACTCATCCGACTGCCTCCTGGTCCGTCTCCCCGGCCTCGTCGGCCGAGGTCTTGCGCTGCTCGTGGTACGCGAGGATCTGCAGCTCGATGGAGAGGTCGACCTTGCGGACCTGCACCTCTGCCGGCACCTGCAGCACCGCGGGAGCGAAGTTCAGGATGCTGGTGATCCCGGCGTCCACGAGCACGTCGGCAGCACCCTGCGCCGCCCCGCCGGGAGTGGCGAGGACGGCGATCGAGATCCCGTGCTCGCGCACGATCTCGGCGACGTCGGCGAAGGGCCGGACCTGCACGCCGGCGAGCTCGGTACCGATGCGGGCGGGGTCGGTGTCGACGACGGCGGCCACGTGGATGCCTCGGGAGTCGAACCCCTGGTACGTGGACAGTGCCGAGCCGAGGTGGCCCGCGCCGACGATCACGACGTCCCACACCTGCGTCTGGCCCATCTCACGAGCGATGTGGTGACGCAGCAGCGCGACGTCGTAGCCGACGCCGCGAGTGCCGTACGAGCCCAGGTAGGACAGGTCCTTGCGCAGCTTGGCAGGGTTCACCCCCGCAGCCTCGGCGAGCTCCCCGGAGGAGCACGTCTGCGTGCCGGCCTCGTGCAGCACCGCGAGAGCCCGCAGGTAGACGGGCAGACGCGCGACGGTGGCATCGGGGATGCCACGGTCGGCGCGGTTCGGCCGGTCGGTGCGCAGAAAGGTCACGGTGCTCCATCACGCCACGGCGGATTGCGCCCTCGGGGTGGGACGATCGCGGCGACGCCCCAGTTTACGAGCTTGTGAACGGCTTAACAAAATCGAGCGGTGGGGCGGGTGCCTCATCTCACAGGTGCCGTGGTATTGGCAAATCCGCGCTCAACGAGCCAGGGCCAGGCGCAGCCGTTCGGCGTCGACACGCCAGAAGTCGTGCTGACGTCCGTCCACGAACGTCACCGGCACCTGGTCGGTGAACGCCTCGACGAGCGCGGGCGTGTCCGTGATGTCGACCGTGGTCCAGGGGACCCCGGTGTCGTCGCACACCGCGGCCACCACCCGCTCGGCCTGCTCGCACAGGTGGCATCCGGGGCGGATGTACAGCACCACGCGCGCCGCTCGGGAGTAGGGGACCTCCCGACGCAGACGTCCGATCACGCCCGGCACCTCCCGGCGGCCACGCTGCTCACCCGGTGGCGTCGAGGCCGAGCGCCTCGCTGCGGACCATGGCACGCAACCGGCCCTTGGCGACGCCGCCGGACGTGGACTGGGGGAGGTCGTGCACCACGACCACGCGGCTGGGCTGCTTGAACCTGGCGAGCGAGGAGCGTGCAGCCTCCTC
>JBQGDU010000405.1:0-6324 GCA_052039245.1 Aeromicrobium sp.
GGCGAGCACGGCGAAGCGCAGGCAGATGAGGAACAGCGGCGGGAAGTGCTGCAGCGAGGCGTGGATGGCGACGAAGTTCGCTCCCCACAGGGCGGCGACGCAGCAGGCGAGGACGACGTCACGACGAGGCACCGTCCCATCGTGCGCGGTGAGAGACGATGAAGTCTATCGAGACTTTCTCGACTGATCATCTAGCATCGCTTCATGGATGCTCGACGACTCGCGCTGCTGCGCGAGCTCTCCCGGCGCGGCAGCGTGACCGCGGTGGCCGCGGGTGCCCACGTCACCCCCACCGCCGTCTCCCAGCAGCTGCGACTGCTCGAGCGTGAGGCCGGCGCGAGCCTGCTGCGTCGCGTCGGTCGAGGCATCGAGCTCACCGACGCCGGGCACGAGCTGGCCGAGGCCTCGCTCGGCCTCGCCGCGGCCGAGGAGGACCTCCACGCGCGCTGGCAGCGATATCGGGGAGACGTCACCGGCACCGTGCGCGTCGCGATGTTCCCCACGGCGGGCCAACGTTTCGTGGCACCGTTCCTCGCCCGCCTCGACGCGTTCCCGGGCGTCGAGGCACAGGTCGTGGACCTCGACGTCGCGAGCGAGCGCTACGCCGATCACGCCGACGACGTCGACGTCGTCGTGGCACATCGCCCCGACGACGAGCCGTCCCCGGGCCGGGGCTTCACGGTGGTCCCCCTCACGCTCGAGGCACTCGACGTCGCCGTCGGACCACGGCACCGGCTCGCCCGACGATCACAGGTGGGGCCGGGCGACGTCGCCGACGAAGCGTGGGTCGGCGTGCCCCCGGACTGGCCGTTCGACCGGCTTCTGCGCCAGTGGCTCGCCGCCTCCGGCCGTGAGCCGCGCATCGTCCAGCGCTTCAGCGACCTGCGCATGCAGGAGGCGCTCGTGGCGGACGATCGCGCCATCGCCCTCGTGCCGCGACACTCGGTGGATCACCGCGACGGCGCACGCCTGCGCCTGCTGCCCACGGCCGAGGGCACGCCGACTCGACGGATCGAGGCGATCATGCGCCCCGACCGCGCCGCTCGCGCGGTCGTGTCCGTCGCGGTCGACGCGCTGCGGGCCGTCACCGCAGCGCAGGGCGCCCTCTGACCGGCTCGACGGCCTACGAGCCGGAGGGCTCAGCCGCCCAGTCGCTCGGCGTCGCGGACCTCGCCGACGAGCTCCTCGAGGACGTCCTCGAGCATGACGACCCCGACGACCGTGCCGTCGGTACCGGCCACGCGGGCCATGTGCGAGCCACGGGCCTGCATCGAACGCAACGCCTCGAACAGTCCCGACCCGGCCGCGACCGTCGACAGCGGACGCAGCCACTTGTCGGCGATCGGCTCCGCCCGCGCGACGTCGTCGGTCTCCAGCACGTCCTTGATGTGCAGGTAGCCGGCGAGCTCACCGGAGGCGTCCGTCACGGGGAATCGGGAGAACCCGGTCTCCGCGCACGCGCGTTCGACGTCGACAGGGGTGGCGGCGGGCGCGATGGTGACGAGGCCCTCGGTCGGCAGCAGCACGTCGTCCACGGTGCCGCCCTGGAACTCCAGGGCGCCGGAGAGGAGTCCGTACTCCTCCTCATCGAGCAGTCCCTCGCGACGCGACTCCTCGACGAGACCGGCCACCTCGTCGTGCGTGTACGTGGAGGCGACCTCGTCCACGGGCTCGACACCGAAGAGCCGCACCGAGACGTTGGCGATGCCGTTGAGGCTCACGACCACCGGCTTGAGGATGGCGATCGCGGCCAGCATGAACGGGCCCAGCAGCAAGGACGCGCGATCCGGCGTGACCAGCGCGAGGTTCTTCGGCACCATCTCGCCGAACACCACGTGCAGGAAGACGATGATGCTCATCGCGATGACGAACGAGATCGGGTGCACGAGCGCGTCGGGGACGTTGAAGAGCTCGAACGCCGGCTCCATGAGGTGGGCCAGCGCCGGCTCGCTGATGGCACCCAGCCCGAGCGAGCAGATCGTGATGCCCAGCTGCGCCGCGGCCATCGCCAGCGTGACGTTCTCCATGGCCTTCAGCGCGAGCTTGGCCGAACGCTTCCCGGCCGCGGCGAGCGGCTCGATCTGCGTGCGTCGCGCCGAGATCAGCGCGAACTCCGAGGCCACGAACAGCGCGTTCAGGGCCAGCAGGACGAAGGTGAGGGCGATGCCGAACCAGTCGCTCATGCGTCCACGTCCTGCTCGTCGGAGGAGGCGTCGACGACGGTGAGGCTCACGCGGTCGATGCGTCGGCCCTCCATGCGCTCGATCGTCAGATCGACGTCGATGCTGCGGGGCAGTCCCTCCTCGTCCTCCAGCGCGCCGGGGATGGTGAGCCGGACGGAGTCGCCGCGCTCCCCCAGACGGCCGAGCTCGGACTGCAGGAGTCCGGCGATGGTCTCGTAGTCCTCACCCTCGGGCAGCGGGATGCTGGTCTCCTCCAGCACCTCGTCCGGGCGCAGGAGACCCGACAGCGACCACGTGCCGTCCCGCCGGTGACGACTGGTGGCGGAGAGCCGGTCGTGCTCGTCGGCGATGTCGCCGACGATCTCCTCCACGAGGTCCTCCAGCGTGACGACGCCGTCGGTGCCGCCGTACTCGTCGACGACCACCGCCATCTGCATGCCCTGCTCACGCAGGACGATGAGGAGGGGGTCGAGCTCCAGCGTGTCCGGGACGGTGGAGGCCTGACCGGCGATCTCCTCCACCCGGACGCCGCGACGCCGCTCGGGCTCGATGCCCACGGCCTGCTTGATGTGGACGATGCCGACGATGTCGTCGGGCGATCGCCCGATCACCGGGAACCGGGAGTGGCCGGTCTGCCGGGTGGCATCGATGACGTCCTGTGCGGAGTCCCTCGCGTCCAGGAAGTGCACCCGCACCCGAGGGGTGCGGACGTCGGCTGCCGTGCGGTCGCCGAAGGCGATGCTGCGCGCCACGAGGTCGGCGGTCTGGTCGTCGATCGAGCCCTCCTGGGCCGACCGGAGCACGAGCGAGCGCAGCTCGATCGGCGAGCGCGCGGAGCGCAGCTCCTCCTGCGGCTCGACGCCGAGCCGCAGCAGCGTGCGGTTGGCGACACCGTTGAGCCCGCGGATCGGCCAGGCCAGCGCGTGCGTGAACATCCGCTGCGGGAGCTGCGTGATGGCGGCCGTGCGCTGAGGGATGGCGAGCGCCAGGTTCTTGGGGATCAGCTCGCCGACCAGCATCGTGACGACCGTGCTGAGGACGATCGCGATGGCGTACGACGCGATGCTCTGGGGGGCACCGGTGACGCCGACGTCCTCCAGCGGCCCACGCACCAGACGGCCGATGGCCGGTTCGGCGAGGTAGCCGATCGCCAGGTTCGTGATGGTGATGCCGAGCTGTGCGGAGCTGAGCTGGGTGGACAGCGTCTTGAGCGCCTTCTGCGTCCCGAGCGCACCCCGGTCACCCGCCTCGGCGGCCCGGTCGACGGTGGCACGGTCGACCGTGACGAAGGAGAACTCAGCGGCGACGAAGATGCCGCATGCGAGCATCAGGAGGAAGGAGGAGGCGAGGAGAAGGACCTCGGTCATGACAGGGCTCGAGAGATCGGGGATCTCGGAGGTTGAGAGTCATCCACAATGAACCGAAGGATACCCTTGGGTCGACAGTTCCCTGAAATTCGGAGTCCCTGAGTTGCCCACGTACCAGTACCAGTGCACCGAGTGCGGAGAAGCGCTCGAGGTCCAGCAGTCCTTCACCGACGACGCCCTGACGGTGTGCCCGACGTGCGAGGGACGACTGCGCAAGGTCTTCAACGCCGTCGGTGTCGTCTTCAAGGGCTCTGGCTTCTACGCCACCGACAGCCGCAAGCAGTCGTCAGCCTCGTCGACCTCCGGCGACTCCTCCTCCAGCACGTCGTCGGACGGCTCGTCATCGGGCGGCTCGGGCACGTCGGACTCCGGTTCGAGCTCGTCGTCGACGAAGGAGAAGACGAAGAAGGACTCCGGCTCCGCCGCCTGAGCCCGCCCTTCAGGCCCGCACGGAGATGATGGCGTCCATGTGGTCCTCGCCCCAGTCACCGAGCGGCTCCAGGGCCCGGTTCAGGTCCTCCCCCGTCGCCGAGAGCCGGTAGACGACCTTCGGCGGCACATGGTCGTGGACCTCGCGGATCACGATGCCGTCGCGCTCCAGCTCGCGCAGCTGCTGGATCAGCACCTGCTCCGAGACACCCTCCAGCTCGCGTCGAAGCTCGCCCGTGCGCCGCGGCTCGCTGGCGAGCGCCCACAGGATGAGCGGCTTCCACTTGCCGCCGACCACCGAGACGGCTGCGTCGAGACCACACATGAAGCGTGGCTGGTCCATGATCCGACCTCTCGTCGTCCTCCCTGTCCACGGCCACGTCGATGGTCCTGGACACTGACCAAGAAGTCAGTACCTGAGAAAATAGTGGGTACTGGTCCAGGTGTCAGTACTCGCCGACGATGGTGACCATGACACCACTCCCACGCACGACCGTCCTGGGCCTCGGCCCCATGGGCCGCGCCGTCGCCGCGACACTGCTGTCCGCCGACGTCCCGACCACCGTCTGGAACCGCACCCCCGGCCGCGCCCACGAACTCGACGGTGCCGTCGAGGCACCGACGCCCGAGGCGGCTGCGGCCGAGGCCGAGCTCGTCCTCGCCGTGCTCCGCGACCACGACGCCACCCGTGCGGTGCTCGCCGGCATCGGAGCGGAGGCGTTGAGCGGTCGAACGGTCGTGAACCTCGCCTCCGCGACACCGGAGGAGGCTCGCGCCACCGCTCGCTGGGCGCAGCAGCAGGGCATCACACTCCTCAACGGGGCGATCATGTCCCCGACGCCCCTCATCGGGACACCCCGCGGACAGATCCTCTACAGCGGCCCCGCCGATCTGATCGAGCGACACCGACCGGCCCTGGAGGTGCTGGCCGGGCAGACGGAGCACGTCGGTGACGACCCTGGCCTGGCAGCCGTCCTCGACACCGCGATGCTCGAGATCTTCTTCGCGGGGATGACGTCGTTCCTGCACGCCGCTGCCCTCGTCACCGCACAGGGCATCGACGCCACGACCTTCCTGCCGAGGGCACGGGAGATCCTCGACCTGCTCCCGGACACCTTCGACGGCCTGGCGAAGGACGTCGACGCCGGGCAGTATCCCGGCCACGAGGATCGCGTCGCCATGAACCTGGCGGCCCTGGAGCACATCACGACGGCCGGGCAGGAGCTCGAGCTGGACTCACGACTGCCCGCCGCGATGCGAGACCTCGGGCGCCGCGCCGTGGACGCCGGCTACGGCGACCACGGCTGGTCGAGCATCGTGGAGGTGATGCGCCGAGGAGCCTGAACGGCGTCGATCCTCAGACCACGGCGGTCGTGGCCAGCACGTTGGCCGCCACGGCGATGGCGCGCTCGTCGACACGAAGGTTGCCCTGGTGCAGGTCGTACGTCGGTCCGTCCGGGGTGCGGGTGCCGAGGCGGCCCATCGCACCCGGCACGGCCTCCACGTACCACGCGACGTCCTCGCCTCCGAGACTCTGGGTGGCCGACGCGACCGAGCTCGCGCCGACCGCCCGCGTGACCGCCTCGCGCATCGTCTCGGTGGCCTCGAAGTCGTTGACCACGGGCGGGACACCTCGCACGTAGGTGATCTCGGCGCTGACGCCGAACGGCTTGATGATGTCGGAGATGAGACCGCGGACGAGATGCTCGGCCTGGTGCCAGGCGGCGGAGTCCAGCATCCGCAGGGTGCCGGAGAGCTCACCCGTCGCCGGAATGACGTTGGGGGCGTTGCCCGCGCTCACCTGGCCCCACACCAGGCTGGCCCCGGCGCGCGGGTCGAAGCGCCGCGACAGCACGGCCGGAAGCTGGGCGACGAGACTGGCGAGCGCGTAGGTCAGGTCCTCGGTGAGGTGTGGTCGCGACGTGTGCCCCCCGCGTCCACTGAGGGTGATGGTGATGCGATCGGCCGCGGCGGTGATCGCCCCCTCACGCACCCCGACGTGGCCGACGTCCAAGGACGGGTCGCAGTGCAGCGCGAAGATCCGCGAGACGCCCTTGAGGATGCCCTGCGAGAGCAGCTTCAGCGCACCGCCCGGCATGACCTCCTCGGCCGGCTGGAAGATCAGCCGGACTCGACGGGGCAGGCGGCCCTCGGCGTGCAGGTCCCGCAGCGCCACCGCCGCACCGATGAGGCCGGCCACGTGGACGTCGTGCCCGCAGGCGTGCGCGACGCCCGGGACGCTGGAACGCCACGGGTCCGAGGTCGTGTCGTGGACTGGCAGGGCGTCGAGGTCGGCGCGGAGAGCGACCAGCGGTCCGCCGTCCGGGCCGATCTCGGCGACGAGA
>JBQGDU010000406.1:0-5985 GCA_052039245.1 Aeromicrobium sp.
GAGAGCGTCGAGGTGACCGGTTCGCTGACCGCCACCGAGACACCTGCTGAGGGCCGCACCCTGTTCGGCCGGATGCAGGTGCTCTCCGCCGAGGGCGCCGTGCTCGGCGCCGGCACGGTCAGCGTCGCCGAGGTCTCGGCCGACTCCGCGGAGCCGGAGGCCGAGGAGAGCGACGAGCCGCCGGCGAGCCCGGAGGGCGAGGAGTGCGAGAGCAGCGAAGGCTGACCCTCACGGCAGGGCGCGTCGGCCCGTCCCCGCTCGGGGGCGGGCCGTCGCGTCTGGGGCCTCTTCACGGTGGCGACACTCGAGTCCAAGGCTTGGTCGGCTGAGGCATGAGTTCTCGGACCTGCTGGCGATACGGCCCCACGCCCCCAAGCACTTGGCTGCGCTCCGTGCAGGGAGGGACCCCCAGCTGCGCTCTCGTGAGTGCCCGGACCACCGAGACCTGGCCAAGCCTCGAGGATCGATACGCCCGGACTCCGACGCAGCTGGCCCGGGCGTGTCGGGATCACGGTCGGACCAGCCTGACTCGGGCGCGGAGCGCAGACTCAGCGCGTGACCGACTCCACCTGGAAGACGGGCCCCCGCTGGGTGGTGGTCTCGGCGTCCGGGGCAGGACGACCCACCACGGTGACCCGCTCACCGTCCTGCAGGCTGCGCACCGGTCCGATGAGGATCCACGTCCGGGCCGGCTGACCACCGCCGGCACGCGCCTCGAGTGCGACGACCCGGTCCTCGGGCGAGGTCCGAACGACCCCGCTCAGCCGCACCGATCCCGACGGCTCGGACGGACCGGAAGCACTCGGGGAGGGCCCGCTCCCGCTGGGAGTGGGCCCCGGCGTCGCCGAGCCGTCGTGGGACCCCGACGGCGTCGGACCCGGATCGGGCTCCGACGACCCGCACGCGGCGACGATGGCGAGCACGACCAGCACGCACGCGACCCCCGGCCCCGGGACCCGCCACCGTCGAGCGGGGCGTGCACCGGACCGGGGCTCGAGTGTCATGACCGTCGCCTCACTCCTCGCCGAGGGCGCCCTGCGCGTCCTCGATCGCGTCGTTCATCTGGTTGATGAGCCGCTGGTACTCGGCGAGGTCGCCGTCCTCCAGCGCGTCCTGGGCCTGGCTGTAGAACCGCGAGGCGTCCTCGAGGTACTCGCTCGTGGTCTTCTGCTCGGCCCCGGCATCGTCACCTCCGCCGTCACCACCGTCACCGGCCTCCTCGTCGGGGTCGGGCACCTGGCCCTCCTCGAGGTTGAGCGCGACGCGCAGCGCCTCGTCCAGCGTCTGGCCGAACCCGACCTCGTCTCCGAAGGACGCCGCCACGAACTGCAGCAGCGGGTACGTGCCCTCCTCGGTGGAACGACGGATGTAGACCGGCTGGACGTACAGGAGCGCATCGCCGACCGGCAGGGTCAGCAGGTTGCCGTTGAGCACCCGCGCATCGGACTGCCGGAACTGCAGCAGTGCCTGCGTCACGCCCTGGTCCGCGCTGAACTGGTTGGCGATCTGGCTCGGTCCGGGGACCTGCGTCTCGCTCGGCAGCTGCAGCACCTGGATCGTGCCGTACTCCTCGTCGGTGGACTCAGAGTTCACGGACATGAACGACGCGAGGTTCTGACGGCTCTGCGGCGTGTAGACGCTCGTCAGGGAGAACCGCGGCTGGTCCTGGCCGGGACGCGCCACGGTCAGGTAGTAGGGCGGCTGCAGCGTGTTGTCCGAGCCCGCCGGGTCCTCCGGCACCCGCCAACGCTCGCCGTCCTCGTAGAACGTCTGGGCGTCGGTGACGTGGTAGCGGGTGAGGACGTCGCGCTGCACCTTGAACAGGTCGACCGGGTAGCGCAGGTGCTCCATCAGACCGTCGCTGATCTCGTCCTTGTCCTGCACGACGTCGGGGAAGACCTTCATCCACGTCTCGAGGACGGGATCCTCCTCGTCCCACTGGTAGAGGTCCACCGTGCCGTCGTAGGCGTCGACGACGGCCTTGACGGAGTTGCGCATGTAGTTGACCTGGTCGGTCGGCAGCGCCGCCTGCGCCGGCCCCTGAGTGAGGGTGTCGGCGGTGGCCTCACGCAGCGAGCGGTGCTCGGAGTACGGGAAGTGGTTGCTCGTGGTGTACCCGTCGACGATCCACACGACCCGCCCGTCCACGACCGCCGGGTAGACGTCGCCGTCGACCGTCAGCCACGGGGCGACCTTCTCGACCCGCTCCCGCGGGTGCCGGTCGTAGAGGATCTTGGAGTTCTCGTTGACGCGCTCGGACAGCACGATGTTGGGCTCGGCGAACTTGAACGCGTAGAGCACCTTCTTGAACAGGTTGCCGACCGGGACGCCACCCTCGCCGTCGTAGGTGTTCTGCGTGACGTTCTCGGCGCCCTCGTCGTCGCTGCTGCTGCCGCCGCGCGGGATGTCGACCTCGATCGGGTCGGCACCGTCGGGACGGCCGACGATCGAGTACGGCGGGGAGTTCTCACCGAAGTAGATCCGTGGCGGCACCTCGGTCTCGATCTCCCCGGTCGGGGGGATGTCCTTCTGCACCCACACCGGCTCGCCCTGCGGGCCACGCTGGTTTCCGCGTGCGGCGATGATGCCGTACCCGTGGGTGTACACGGTGTGGTCGTTGGCCCAGTTGCGCTGACTGTCCTGCAGGCCGTCCAGGTTCACCTCGCGCGCCGCGATGATGACGTCCTGCGGCTGCTCGTCGTCGCCCAGCTGGTAGCGGTCCACGTCGAGCGTCTGCGGCACGGTGTAGTAACCGCGCACCTGCTGCAGCTGTTGGAACGCCGGCGAGATGAGCGTCGGGTCCAACAGTCGGGTGCTGACCCGAGACTCCGCAGAAGCCCGGACCTCCTCCGGCTCGAGCGCCGTGGTGGCGCTGTACTCCTCGGTCTCGACGTCGGCGAGGTCGTACGCCTCCCTGGTGGCCTCGATGTTGCGGGCGATGTACGGCCCCTCCCGGTCCGGCTCGGAGGGCCGCACCTGGAAGGACTGCATGATGTAGGGCCAGATGCCGCCCAGCAGCACCGACGTCAGCAGCAGCAGACCGAGCCCGATGCCGGGGATCACCCACGAGCGGAAGATCGCCGTCGCGAAGAACAGGACGGCACACAGCACCGCCACACCGATGAGGATGTTGTTGGCGGGGATCCGCGCGTTGGCGTCGGTGTAGCCGATGCCGTCGAAGAGGCCGGAGTCGTCGACGGCGAGGGCGAACCGGTCGAGCCAGTAGCTGAAACCGCGCACGAGGACGCCGAGCCCGACGAGCACCGAGAGGTGCACCTGAGCCGCCCGGGTGAACGTGGCACCGCGTCCGCGCACCCGGATCCCGCCGTAGACGTACAGGATGAAGGCGACCGCGAGCACGGAGACGACGATGGCGGCGAACGTGAACGACGTGACGAACCGGAACCAGGGGTAGTCGAAGACGAAGAAGCCGACGTCCTTGCCGAAGTGCGGGTCCTTCTGCCCGAAGGAGGTCCCGTTGCGCCAGAGCTGGAAGACCTCCCACCGGCTGGAGGCCACCGAGCCGGCGAAGGCCGTCAGCAGCAGGGTGAGGACCAGCAGTGCCGGCTTCACCACCGGCGTCAGGGCCTGGCGGTAGCGGAACGCGGGATCGGCACGCGTGGGCAGCGGTGCGTCGTCGGGGCGCAGCCGGTAGGCCAGCACGAGGTTGACGCCCACGAAGAGCGCGAACAGCAGACCGAAGCCGAGGAAGAGCCCGACCCGGGTGAGCAGCAGCGTGTTCCAGACCTGGGAGTAGTCGACCGACCGGAACCACAGGCGGTCGGTGTAGACATTCATGAAGATCGAGCCCAGGAACAGCAGCAGCGCGAGCGTCACGAGCGTCGGCACGAGGACCCGCCGACGCCGGTCCACACCGCCACCGCCACCCCCGGACGACGGCTCGGGGCTGGGACGGGGGGTTCCGAAGATGTCGCTCACGGTGCTCCTGGGCGGGGCTGGTCTGGCTCGGGGTTCATCGGGTGGGCGGGTAGGGCAGACCCTATGTCAGGGTCTGAAGCAGCGGGGCCAGCAGGCCCGGCACCAGGTCCGGGCCCTCCAGCAGATCGGAGTCCGAGCCGTCACGACCTCGGACGATGCTGTGCCTGGCGCCGTCGCGCACCACCGCGGCGACGATGCGGACGTCGCGGCGCCCGGGATGGGCGGCGACGGCCTCGGCGAGCGCGTCGACGTCATCGGGCAGGTCGTCCTCGGCATCCGGCGGGAGCATCACGCGCTCGACGACGACGGCGCACCCGAGCACGGCGTCGGGCCACTCGATGGCCGCGAGGAGCGTCTCGAGGTCGCGGTCCTGCGGCACCTCCTGCTCCACCGGGGTCAACGAGTGCGGATCGGTCTCGAGCTGGTCGGCCAGCTCGTCGGCGAGCCCCGGTTCCCGTGCGATGAGCTCCGCCGTCGGGACGAGCGCGAACAGTCGAGCGGGTTGGTCCCAGCCGTCCTCCCCCACGTGCTCCTCGATCTCGAGGGCGACGTCGCGCAGGGGCGTGGTCGGGTGCAGCTCCTCGAGCGGGACGTCTGCTGGCCCTGGGTCTACTGGCATTGGGGCACCTCGGCGTCCGGGTCCTCGGCGAGCGACTCCAGTGCGTCGATGGCACCGTCCAGGTTCGCCACCTCGACGAGCCGCATCCCGTGGTCGTCGCCCTGGGCGGCCTCGGCGCAGTTGTCGGCCGGCACGAGGAAGACACTGGCTCCGTCGGCCGCGGCACCGGCCATCTTCTGTCGGATCCCGCCGATGCCTCCCACCGTGCCGTCGCCGGCGATCTCGCCACTCCCGGCGATGCGCTCGCCTCCGGTGAGCGAACCAGGCGTGAGGCGGTCGTAGATGGCGAGCGCGAACATCGTGCCGGCGCTGGGGCCACCCACCTGGTCGCCCACGTGGTTCTCGATCTCGATCGGGAAGTCGTAGTGCGTGCCGACCGTGATGCCGAGCATGGCGCGGTCGGGGTCGTCCGGGGCCGCCTTGGTGGTGACGTCCACCGTGCTCCGCTTCCCGTCGCGGTCGATCTCGACGCGTACGTCGTCACCGGGCTCGGTCTCCCCGAGCCGCGCCACGACGTCGGTGGACTTCTCCACCGGCTCCCCGTCGATGCCGAGGACGAGGTCCTCGGACTCCAGCAGTCCGACGGACGCGCCGTCCTCGACCACGTCGACCACCTTCGGCGTCTCCGGGACCTCGTACCCCGCGGCACGCAACGCGGCCGCCCGGGACGTGTCCTTGGAGCTCGTGAGCTGGGCAGCGCCCTGCGCCTTGGAGTCCTCGTCCGTCGCGCCCTCGGGATAGACGACGTCACGGGGCACGAGGACGACGTCGTCGGTGTTCCACGCCTGCAGAGCCTCGGCGAGCGTGAGACGTCCGCTGGAACGAGTCACCGAGACCGTGGTGAAGTCGAGCGCGCCATCGGTCTCGAAGGTCTCGACGCCCTCGCCGAAGGTGAACATCGGCTCGCCGTCGATCTCGCCCAGGGTGTCGAACGCCGGGCCCGGCCGCATCGTCACGTAGGGAACCGGCACCAGGAACGCCACGCAGGTGAGCGCCACGAACATGACGGCGGCGACCACGACCGCGACGTAGCCGCGGTTCATCCGACGTGCGGTCTCGTCGTCGACCTGCGGCTCGTGGATGGGCTCGGACACGCACACAGCCTAGAGAATCCCGGCAACCGTGCCGGTCGCCGGGACGCGCCCCGCCGTCATCCGGGGTGGACCCACTCCGACCCACCCACGGAGAAGACCTGGTGCTTCCACAGCGGGACCTGCTCCTTGAGCTCGTCGATGAGCCGGCGGGCCGCGACGAACGCTGCATCGCGGTGCGCGGCGGACGCCGCGACGACGACGGCCAGGTCGCCGACCGAGAGGTCGCCGACCCGGTGCACGGCCGCCACGGCCCGGACGTCCGTCTCCTGGGCCACCTGCTCGGCCACACGCCGCAGCTCGCGCTGGGCCGACGGGTGGGCGGAGTACTGCAGC
>JBQGDU010000407.1:0-1932 GCA_052039245.1 Aeromicrobium sp.
CAACGCCGAGGGCTTCCGCACGACCCCCTCGGTGGTCGCCTACACCAAGGACGGCGAGGTGCTCGTCGGCGAGACCGCAAAGCGCCAGGCCGTCACGAACGTCGACCGTACCGTCGCATCCGTGAAGCGCCATATGGGCACGGACTGGAACTTCGACGTCGACGGCAAGAAGTGGACGCCGCAGGAGATCTCCGCGCGCATCCTCATGAAGCTCAAGCGCGATGCCGAGTCGTACCTCGGCGACACCGTGACGGATGCCGTCATCACCGTTCCGGCGTACTTCAACGACGCCGAGCGTCAGGCTACCAAGGAGGCCGGCGAGGTCGCGGGGCTGAACGTCCTGCGCATCATTAACGAGCCGACCGCCGCCGCCCTCGCCTACGGCCTCGACCGCGGCAAGGAGGACGAGCTCATCCTCGTCTTCGACCTCGGTGGTGGAACGTTCGACGTGTCGCTGCTCGAGGTGGGCAAGGACGATGACTTCTCGACCATCCAGGTGCGCGCCACCGCCGGTGACAACCGACTCGGCGGCGACGACTGGGACCAGCGCCTGGTCGACCACCTGATCAAGCAGTTCAAGGAGACAAGCGGCGTCGACGTCTCGGGCGACAAGATCGCCCTGCAGCGTCTGAAGGAGGCTGCGGAGCAGGCGAAGAAGGAGCTCTCCTCCTCGACCAGCACCTCGATCAACCTGCCGTACCTGTCGCTGACCGAGTCGGGCCCTGTGTCCCTTTCGGAGACGATCACGCGCGCGAAGTTCGAGGACCTCACCAAGGACCTGCTCGACCGCACCAAGAAGCCGTTCGAAGACGTCATCCGCGAGGCCGGCGTCAAGGTCGCAGACATCGACCACGTCGTGCTCGTCGGTGGATCGACCCGTATGCCTGCCGTCGCCGATCTCGTCAAGCGCGAGACCGGCAAAGAGGCGAACAAGGGCGTCAACCCTGACGAGGTCGTCGCTGTCGGCGCGGCCCTCCAGGCCGGCGTCCTCAAGGGCGAGCGCAAGGACGTTCTGCTCATCGACGTCACCCCGCTCAGCCTCGGCATCGAGACCAAGGGCGGCCGGATGACGAAGCTCATCGAGCGCAACACCGCCATCCCGACCAAGCGCAGTGAGACCTTCACCACGGCAGACGACAACCAGCCGTCCGTTGCGATCCAGGTCTTCCAGGGCGAGCGCGAGTTCACCCGCGACAACAAGCCGCTCGGCACCTTCGAGCTCACCGGCATCGCTCCGGCTCCACGCGGCCTGCCGCAGATCGAGGTCACCTTCGACATCGACGCGAACGGCATCGTGCACGTCTCCGCCAAGGACAAGGGCACCGGCAAGGAGCAGTCGATGACCATCACCGGCGGCTCGTCGCTGTCGAAGGACGACATCGAGCGCATGGTCCGCGAGGCCGAGGAGAACGCCGCTGAAGACAAGAAGCGCGCGGAGGCTCTCGAGCAGCGCAACCAGGCCGAGACCCTCTCGTACTCGATCGAGAAGCTGATCAAGGAGAACGACGAGAAGCTCCCCGCCGACGTCAAGGACGAGGTGCAGGGCGACGTCGACGCGCTGAAGACGGCGCTCGCGGGCGACGACGACGACGCGGTGAAGTCGGCGTTCGACAAGCTGAACCAGTCGCAGGGCAAGCTCGGCGAGGCGATCTACGCGCCGGGCCTGGCGGATGCCGGGGCCGGTGCACAGGCCGGCTCCGCTGTGGGGGCGACCCCGGCAGGCGACGCATCCTATGTGGATGTCGTCGACGCCGAGGTCATCGACGACGAGGACGAGAAGAAGTAGTCATGGCTGACGAGAACCAGAACCACGACGAGCCGATCATCCGCGACAGGCGGCGGATCGACCCCGAGACGGGTCAGGTTCGCAAGCCCGAGGCCGAGCCCGGTGCCGAGACCGCTGCCGAGGGGGCGGGCGAGCAGCCCGTCCCC
>JBQGDU010000408.1:0-2065 GCA_052039245.1 Aeromicrobium sp.
CCGACGGTCCGCAGCAGCGTGCGGTACGCGGTGATGGCTGACACTGCGCCGGGAAGTCTACGCATCCCCTTCCCCGGCACCGATCCTGGGCGAGCACGGTCCGGCCGGCGCTCCGCGACCCGTCTTCGTAGGGTGGCAGCGTGACATCGCGCCCCCTCCACGAGCTCATGGCCGACGACTGGGCGACGGCCCTGCAGCCGGTCGCCGACGACGTGGCCCGCATGGGGGAGTTCCTGCGGGCCGAGATCGCCGCCGGTCACGGCTACCTGCCGGCCGGCGAGGCGGTCCTGCGGGCGTTTCACGAGCCATTGGCCGGGGTCAAGGTCCTCGTCGTCGGCCAGGACCCCTACCCGACGCCAGGCCACCCGATGGGCCTCTCCTTCTCGGTGCAGCCGGACGTCCGGCCCGTCCCGCGCAGCCTGCAGAACATCTATCGGGAGCTGCACGACGACCTGGGCATCGAGCCGGCCCCGCACGGTGACCTGAGCGCATGGGCCCGCCAAGGGGTGCTCCTGCTCAACCGGTCCCTCACCGTGCGCGCCGGATCGCCCGGCAGCCACCGCGGCCGCGGCTGGGAGGCCGTGACCGAGCAGGCGATCCGCGCCCTCGTCACCCGCGGGGGGCCGCTGGTCGCGATCCTGTGGGGCCGGCACGCCCAGGAGCTGGCCCCCCTGCTCGGGCACACGCCCGTGGTGCGCAGCCCGCATCCGAGTCCGCTGTCGGCGTCGAAGGGGTTCTTCGGCTCTCGTCCGTTCAGTCGGACGAACGAGCTGCTCGTCTCCCGGGGTGCCGACCCGGTGGAGTGGCGCCTCCCGGCCTAGTCTGGGCGGGTGAGCGAGACCAACGAACCGACACCGGACTCCACGGACGCGGGAGAGCAGCGCGACGCCTCGCCGACACCGACCCGGCGGCGCGAACGGGACTACCGCGACCGCGGCGACGTCATCAGCGACTGGGCGGCCTCGGCGCAGACCTGGGGCCTGCGCCTGGTCGTCGTGGCGGCAGCGCTCTACGTCCTGGGGTGGATCGCCGGCAGCTTCTGGATGGTGCTGTTCCCCATCTCACTGGCCCTCGTCGTCTCGACCGTCCTGCAACCGATGAGCGGCTGGCTCATGCGGTGCGGGCTGCCGTCCGCCCTCGCCGCCGTCCTCGTCATGCTCGGCTTCCTCGGGATCATCGCCGGAGTCATCTCGATCATCGCCCCGCAGGTCGCCGGGCAGGCCCCGCAGATCGCCAACCAGGCGGCGGACGGCCTCCAGCGCATCCGCGACTGGCTCGTCGACGGACCGTTTGCCGTGACCGACGGTCAGATCACCGCCGCCATCGACGCCGTGGAGGACCGCCTGCAGGAGAGCGCGAGCGCCATCAGCGCCGGTGTCTTCACGGGCTTGTCCGCGGCCACCAACGCCATCATCAACACCGTCCTGACGCTCATGCTGACGTTCTTCATCATCAAGGACGGCCACAAGTTCCTGCCGTGGGTGCACGCCCTCGGCGGCAAGCGCACCGGTGACCACATCGTCGCGCTGCTCTCGCGCTCGTGGAACACCCTCGGTGGATTCATCCGCACGCAGACCCTCGTGTCCTTCATCGACGCCGTCATCATCGGCATCGGTCTCGCGATCCTCGGCGTCCCCTTGTGGGTGCCGCTCGCGGTCATCACGTTCTTCGGCGGCTACATCCCGATCAGCGGCGCCCTCGTGAGCGGCGTCCTCGCCGTGCTCGTGACGCTCGTGACGGTCGACTTCCGCGCCGCGGTCATCGCGCTCATCATCGTCCTCGCGGTCCAGCAGCTCGAGGGCAACGTGCTCTCCCCGTGGCTGCAGGGCAAGTCCATGAACCTGCATGCGGGAGTCGTCCTGATGTCCGTCACGGCAGGCGGCACGCTGTTCGGCATCACCGGAGCGTTCCTGGCCGTGCCGGTCGCGGCGGTCACCGCCGAGATCCTGCGCTACGCCAACGAGCAGATCGACCGACAGGTCGACCCTCAGGCCCCACCTGAGGACTCCCATGCCGCAGAGCTGCTACGCGAGCAGCACGAGGAAGCCTGAGGGCTCCCCCGGCT
>JBQGDU010000409.1:0-3512 GCA_052039245.1 Aeromicrobium sp.
CGCTTGCGCTTCTCGCGCGGCTTGACGGTGATCACGATCGGTGTGCCGGCGAAGCCGAACTCCTCGCGCAGCCGTCGCTCGACGTAGCGCTCGTAGGCCGCGTCGAGCTTGCCGCTGGTGAAGAGCACGAAGGTCGGCGGCGCGGTCTGGGTCTGGGTGCCGAAGAGGATCTTGGGCTGCTTGCCCGAGCGCACCGGGTGCGGGTGCTCGGCGACCAGGCGCCCGAGGAACGTGTTGAGCGCGCCGGTCGACACGCGCGTCTCCCAGCCCTCGATCGCGCGGTCAAGCGCCGGCACGAGGCGGTCGATGTGCCAGCCGGTGCGGGCAGTGATGTTGATCCGCGGCGCCCACTGCACCTGCACGAGCTCGCGCTCGATCTCCCGCTCCAGGTAGTAGCGCCGCTCCTCGTCGACGAGGTCCCACTTGTTGAAGGCGATCACCAGCGCCCGGCCCGCCTCGCGCACGGTCTGCACGATCCGGATGTCCTGCTCCGAGATCGAGGCGCCGCCGTCGATCACCAGCACGGCGACCTCGGCGCGGTCGATGGCGGTGCTGGTGCGCAGCGAGGCGTAGTACTCGTGGCCCGAGGCCGTCTTCACCCGCTTGCGGATGCCGGCGGTGTCGATGAAGCGCCAGGTCCGCCCGCCGAGCTCGATCAGCTCGTCGACGGGGTCCACGGTCGTCCCGGAGGCGTCGTCGACCACCACCCGGTCCTCGCGGGCCAGCTTGTTCAGCAGGCTGGACTTCCCGACGTTCGGCTTGCCGACGATGGCCACTCGGCGGGGCCCACCCTCGGGCTCGTCCTCGTCGTCCGGAGCGTCCGGGAGCGCATCGAGGACGGCGTCGAGGAGATCTCCGCTGCCGCGGCCGTGCAGCGCGGAGACGACGTGTGGCTCCCCCAGGCCGAGATTCCACAGCGCCGCCGCCTCCAGCTCGCCGCGTTCGTCGTCGACCTTGTTCGCGGCCAGCACGACGGGCTTGCCGGCGGCCCGCAGGATGCGCACGACGGCCGCATCGGCGTCGGTGATGCCCACCGTGGCGTCCACGACGAACAGCACGGCGTCGGCGGCCTGGACGGCGAGCTCGGCCTGCGCGGCGATGCGCTCGGCCAGGCCGCGGGCGTCGGGGTCCCAGCCACCGGTGTCGACGACCGTGAACGCCTTGCCGTTCCACTCCGCGTCGTAGGGCACCCGGTCGCGGGTGACGCCGGGGACGTCCTCCACGACGGCCTCGCGGCGACCGATGATCCGGTTGACGAGCGTCGACTTCCCGACGTTGGGACGGCCGATGATGGCGAGGACGGGCAACCGGCCTCCGCTCGAGGGCTCAGTCATCGGTACTGCCCACCGGGAGCGGGCCCGGCAGCTCCAGCCGGTGCTCGCGCAGCGTGGTCTGCAGATGCGTCCGCAGGTGCTGATGGATCTCGTCGGTCACGGCGTCCACCTTCTCACGCGGTCGTGGCCAGGACTGGGCCGGGAACGTGATGGGCGGTCCATAGACGACGTCCAGGCGGCTGCCCTTCGCCGCGCGAGCCTCGGCGTCCTGTCCTGCCAGACGTGTCCCGACCAGCACCACGGGCACGACCGGCGCTCCGCTCACCAGCGCCAGCCAACCCACGCCACGCTTGATGTGCATCAGGTCGCCCGCGCCGCGATACCCCTCCGGATAGACGACGACGCTCTGCCCCGCGGCCAGTGCACCCGCCGCGGTCCGCAGCGCTCCGACGTCCCGAGCCTCGCGGTCGAGCCTGATCTGGCCACACATACGCAGCAGCACACCGGTCCTGCCCTCGAACGCCTGGCGCTTGGCGAGAGCGTGCGCGGGGCGCGGTGTTCGGGCGATGAGCAACGGACCGTCCAACCAGCCGATGTGGTTGCTGGCGTAGATGACCGGGCCGGTCTCCGGCACCAGGTCGCGCCCGCGCTCGCGCACGTCCCAGTGGCGTCGGATGTAGCGCGACGCGATCGGCCGGAGGAGCCGCAGCCAGACCTCCGGCAAGGGAGCCGGGGCGATGTCCGGTGCCGACGTCACGGCCGGGTCTCCCGGACGAGTCTCACCACCTGCTCGACGACCTCGTCGAGTCCCAGGTGCGTACCGTCCACCAGCACGGCGTCGTCGGCCTTGGCGAGGGGCGAGACCGTGCGGGAGGAGTCGAAGGCGTCGCGTCGGGCGAGCGCCTCGAGCGTCGCTGCCGCGTCGGCGTCGCCCTGCTCGGCGGCCCGCCGCGCCGCGCGCGCCTCGGGGTCGGCCACGAGGTAGACCTTGACCTGCGCGTCCGGCGCCACGACGGTGCCGATGTCCCGACCCTCCGCGACGATCCCCTGGTCCGCAGCCCGAATGGCCTCGCGCTGGTCGGCGACGAGCAGCTCGCGGACGGCAGGCACGGCGGCCACCACGCTGACGTGAGCGGTCACGTCGTCCCCTCGGATGGGGCCGGAGACGTCCACGCCGTCGACACCGATGGTCGGCGCGGCAGGGTCGGTGCCCGAGACGAGGACCACGGACGCGGCGGCACGCGCGACGGCGTCTGGATCGGCCAGGTCCGTGCCGCGTTGCAGCAGGGCCCAGGTCATGGCGCGGTACATCGCACCGGTGTCCAGGTACGCGAGACCCAGGGCACGGGCGACACCTCGTGCCGTGCTGGACTTGCCGGATCCGGAGGGGCCGTCCACGGCCACGACCATCGGGGTGCTCACGTGCTGACTCTCCTTGGGTACGGGGTGCTCACAGGTAGGCCGTCCATCCGTCCTCGGTGAGCACGTCCACGAGGTGCTCGGCGCGGTCGGCGAGAACGGCGATCTCGACGAGACCCACGGGGCGACCGAGCTCGTGGTCGATGCGCAGGTCCTCGATGTTCACGCCGGACTCCCCCGTCCGGGCGAAGAGGCGGGACAACGCGCCGGGGCTGTCGGAGATCTGGACGTTCACGGTGACCACCTCGGTGCGCACCCCGCCGTGCTTTCCGGGGATGAGGCCGGCACCGGTGCGACCGGAGGCGAGCACCTCGGTGACGGGCTCGCCGTCGCCGAGCGCATCGATGACCCGATCGAGGTCGAGGCGCACCGAGGTCAGCACGTCGCGGATTGCGCCCGCGTTGCCGGCGAGGATCTCCTGCCAGAGGCCGGGATCGCTCCCTGCGACCCGGGTGACGTCACGCAGGCCCTGCCCGGCGAGCGCCAGGTGCCCCGACGGTGCGTCGACCAGGCGAGCCGCCGTGAGCGACGACAGCACCTGGGGCACGTGGGAGACGAGCGCGACGGCGCGGTCGTGGGCGTCGGCGTCCATGACGATGGGCACCGCCCCCAGCATGACGGCGACCTCCTCGACGAGACGGACGGACGCGTCGGCCGCTCCGTCGGCCGGGGTGAGCACCCACGGACGTCCCTCGAACAGCCGCTCTGACGCCGCTTCCGGCCCGGAGCGCTCGCTCCCGGCCATGGGGTGCCCGCCGACGTAGCGCTCCGCGCCGGGAGACCGTGAGACCGCGGCGAGCACGGCGCCCTTGACGCTCG
>JBQGDU010000410.1:0-1767 GCA_052039245.1 Aeromicrobium sp.
CCCGGTCCCGGTCGATCTCTCCGAGCTGCTCAAGGGCGGCGGCAGCGTCAAGTGCTGCACCATGGAGTGGCACGCCTGACGCGGTCCCTGCTCATCGCGGAAGGGCGATGTCAGTCGGCAGGGGCCGTGAGGACCCACGGCCCGTCCTCGGTCCAGGTGACGGAGTGCTCACAGTGCGCCGCCCAGGAGCCGTCGGTGGTGACGACGGTCCAGTCATCATCCAAGGTCCGGTTGTCGGACGTGCCGAGGGTGACCATCGGCTCGATCGCCAGGACCAGCCCGGGGACGATCCGCGGGCCCTTGCCCGCCCTGCCGACATTGGGGACGTCGGGCGGCTGGTGCATCGCAGTACCGATGCCGTGACCTGTGAAGCCGTCGGTGAGCTCGTACGGCCCTGCCGCACGCACGCTCTGCTCGATCGCGGCACTGATGTCACCCACCCGGCCACCGAGCTGGCCGGCCGCGATCCCCGCGGCCAGAGCAGCCTCGGTCACCTGCACGAGGCGCGACGCCTCCGCCGAGACCGACCCGACGCCCACCGTGATCGCCGCGTCGCCGTGCCAGCTGTCGACGATCGCCCCGCAGTCGATCGAGATCAGATCGCCCTCTCCGAGCACGCGATCTCCGGGGATGCCGTGGACCACCTCGTCGTTGACCGAGGTGCAGATGACGCCGGGGAACCCGGGAACACCCTGGCCCGCGCCGTACCCGAGGAAGTTCGACGTCGCCCCGTGAGACGCGATGGTCTCGCGGGCGAGTGCGTCCAGCTCACCGGTCGTGACGCCTGGGGCGACGGCTCCGCGCACGGCGTCGAGCGTGGCCGCGACGACCTCTCCGGCCCGGCGCATGACGCCCAGCTGGGCAGCCGTCTTGAGCTCGATCCGGCGGTGGAACATCGACCGTGGCGGCGTCAGGCGGAGGCGTCGAGAGCGCTGTCGATGCGCCGCGCGACCTCGTCGATCTCACCGAGACCGTCGACCTCGTGCACCAGACCGCGCTCGGAGTAGACCTTCAGCAAGGGTGCCGTCTCCGCCTGGTAGACCTCCTGGCGGTGCCGGATCACCTCTTCGGTGTCGTCCGCGCGGCCGCTGGTCTCGGCGCGCTTCAGCAGCCGGGCCACGACCTCGTCGGTGTCGACCACGAGGGAGACCAGTGCATCGAGCGACAGGCCCAGGTCGGCGAGGATCGCGTCGAGCGTCTCCACCTGGTCCACGGTCCGCGGGTAGCCGTCGAGGATGAAGCCGTCCTGCGCGTCGTCCTGTCCGAGGCGGTCGCGGACCATCGCGTTGGTGACCTCGTCGGGCACGTACTCCCCGGCGTCCATGTAGCGCTGAGCGGTCCGGCCCAGCTCGGTCTGCTGAGCGACGTTCTCGCGGAAGATGTCGCCGGTGGAGATGTGCACTGCGCCGAGGCGCTCAGCCAGGCTCTGCGCCTGCGTGCCCTTGCCCGCTCCGGGCGGACCCATGATCAACAGTCGACGACTCACCGCAAGAACCCTTCGTAGTTGCGCTGCTGCAGCTGGCTCTCGATCTGCTGGACGGTGTTGAGACCCACACCGACGATGATCAGGATCGAGGTTCCCCCGAACGGGAAGTTCTGGCTGGCGTCGAGCAGGGCCACCGCCGCCATCGGGATGAGGGCCACGACGCCGAGGTACAGCGCACCCGGGGCCGTGATCCGGCTCAGGACGTAGGCCAGGTAGTCCTGGGTCGGTCGGCCGGCGCGGATACCGGGGATGAAGCCGCCGTACTTCTTCATGTTGTCGGC
>JBQGDU010000411.1:0-10536 GCA_052039245.1 Aeromicrobium sp.
AGTCCTCGTCGCAGAGCGTCTCGACGATCGGGGCGACGTCGTAGGCGCGTCGTTCGCCCTCGGGCACGACGTCGCGCAGGAAGGACTGGTCGGGTGTCGTCCACTCGTCGCGACGCCCGAGGAAGTAGCCGAGCAGTGTGCGAGCCACGTCCGCGGCCTCGTCGTCCTCGGCCACCACGTCGACGACGCCGTTGGCGGTCATCGTGGCGAGCGGTCCCACGTCCGCCGCGGCGACCTCACCCAGACCGCCACCGGCGATCATGGCCGGGCCGCCCATGCCGAGCGACGAGCGCGGCGGCGCCACGATCAGGTCGGAGCCCCCGGCGCTCACCGCATTGCCGGCGAAGCAGTTGTCGTCGACCACCGCGATCCGAGGCACCGTCCCGGAGAGTCGCGCCCACGCCGCGAACGTCGTGACGTCGAGCGCGGAGACCAGGGGGATGTCGGTGTCCCCCGGACGTCCGCCACCCCCGGAGGCGAAGAACACGGTGGGCAGCCGGAGCCGCTCGACGATCTCGACGAGGCGGTCGGTCTTGTGGTGTCCGCGCATGCCCTGCGTGCCGGCCATGACCAGGTAGTCGTAGGAGAGCACGGCGCACTGTCGACCGTCGATGGTCGCGAGGCCACCCACGATGCCGTCGGCGACGGTGCGGTCGAGCAGCTCGTCGACGTGGCGTCGATCTTCCTGCGCGGCGGTCACGAAGCGCCCGTACTCCACGAACGAGCCGGGATCCACCAGGTCGGCGACGTGCTCACGGGCCGAGCGCCCACCTCGGGCGCGCAGACGTTCGACGGCCTCGGGTCGTGCGGCGTCCTCGGTCAGTGCTGCGCGGGCGAGCACCTCGAGCAGATCGGGTCGGATCGTCATGCGCCGATCCTGCCAAAGCCCCGGGCCGGTCCCGCTCGGCACGGGGCGCGGGATAGCGTCGGGAGGAGGACCGACGACGAAGGGGGCACGCACGTGACGATCTCCATCGACGACGTCCGCGCGGCCGCTGCTCGCATCGAAGGGCACGTCGTGAGGACGCCGCTGCTGCGGTCCCACGCGCTCGATGAGCTCGTGGGCGGACGTGTCCTCGTCAAGCCCGAGAGTCTCCAGCGGGGTGGGTCGTTCAAGATCCGCGGCGCCTTCAACGCGATCCTGCAGCTCGTCGACGAGGACCCCGGGCGCGAGGTCGTGGCGTGGTCCTCGGGCAACCACGCGCTCGCCGTCGCCACCGTGGCGAAGGCGCTCGGGGTGCGCGCCACCATCGTCATGCCGGCCGACGCGCCCCCGCCCAAGCTCGACGGTGCCAGGGCTGCCGGCGCCGAGGTGGTCACGTACGACCGCGTCACCGAGAGCCGTGAGGAGATCGGCTCCCGGATCGCCGCGGAGCGTGGAGCGGCGATCGTCCCGCCCTTCGACGACCCCGCGATCATGGCAGGCCAGGGCTCCGTCGGTCTCGAGCTGATGGAGCAGGCTGCCGAGGTCGGGAGCGTCCCCGACGTGGTGCTCGTCGCGGCCAGCGGCGGCGGGCTGACCTCCGGCGTCGCCACCGCCGTCCGTGCCGCTGCCCGCAGCGTCGGGGTGTTCGCCGTCGAGCCCGCGGGCTTCGAGGACCTGGGACGTTCGCTCGCCGCGGGCGAGCGGGTCGTCAACGAACCGGGAGCGACCACGATCTGCGACGCCCTGCAGGCCCCGACGCCGGGCGAGCTGACCTTCCCGGTGCTGCGCGACCTCGGGGTCAGGGGGCTGGCGGTCAGCGACGAGGAGGTCCGCCAGGCGATGCGCGTCGCCTTCGGCACCCTGAGGCTCGTCGTCGAGCCCGGGGGCGCCACGCCCTTGGCCGCCGTCCTGTCCGGGAAGCTCGACGTCGCCGACCGGACCGTCGCCGTCGTGCTCAGCGGTGGCAACGTCGATCCGGCGCTGTTCGCGCGCACGATCGCATGAGCGGGTCGAGCGCGGTGCGGGCCAGGCGGCTGAACCGCACGACGTCGTCGACCTCCCGGTTGACGCTGCGTCCGTGGCGCGCCGCGGACGCCGTGACGTACCGGGAGCTGTGGCTGCAGCGGGATCCTCGCGTCCCGGCCGGACGCCGTGTCGACGCCGACGGTCGCCCCGACCTCGCAGACCTGCAGCAGCGCATCCGCGCGATGGAGCGGGGCACCGATCTGCGTCCGTGGGTCGTCGAGGACGTGGGGACCGGCGAGATGCTCGGCTACTGCGGACTCCTCCCCGGAGCGGGGGAGGCGGACGAACCGACGCTCGTCGCCGAGCTGCTGCGGCGCTCGTGGGGCCAGGGGTACGCCACGGAGGCGGTGCGAGAGGTGGTCGAGCGGGCCAGGACCAGCGGCTACCGCCGACTTCACGCGACGATCTGGCCGTGGAACGTCCGGGCGATCAGGACGTTGAGCAGGGTGGGCTTCGTGGAGGTCGGCAGTGCCGACGAGGCGCCCGACCACTCGATTCCCCTCGTCCTGGACCTGTAGACCCGCCGCCGGTCGGCCGACTCCCGTGCCCAGCACTACCATGCCCGCATGCCCTCACTGAGCGACCTCTCACGAAGGCAGGTCCGGACGCTGGGGGCGGGGGCTGTGCTCGTGGTGGCGCTCGTCGTCGCCGTGACCGTGTGGATGCGGTCGGACGGCTACCGCATCGACGCCGCCCTGGGCGACCTCGCCGGTGTCGAGGAGGTGGGGCTCGAGGACGAGCCGCGTTCCCCCTTGGAGCCCGTCCTCCTGGTGGAGGTCGACGGCGGTGCGGCGACGGACGACGTCGAGTCGATCCTGGTGGCCACCGAGGACGCGCTGGACGACGACCTGGCGCACTCCGCCGTGGTCACCATGGGCAGTGCTCGCGTCGTGGTCCACCCACGCGTCGCGTACCGCGCAGACGTCCGCGACGCCACGCGGTTCCTGACCCGCTTCCGCGACGCGGACGACGGCCTCGTCGAGCTGTACGACGACGAGGTCACCGTCCGCGACGTACCGCGGTCCGGCAGTGCGAAGGGGCGGGACTGGCTCGCCGGAACCGTGGCGATCGAGCTGCTCGACGCGCTCGAGGGCGAGGAGCTGAACATCGAGGACGTGCGGATCGCCGACGGTGACGGCCGGAACATCATCTCCCTCTACAGGCTCCAGCCGAACCACCGCGAGGTGCTGGAGTCCTTGCGTGCATGGGGCCCGACCTCTGACCTGATCACGCTGGAGGAGGGCTCGCTGACCATCCGAACGAGTCTGCCCTTCTCCGGCCTGGGCCCGCTCGCCCAGGCAGCCAGGGACAGTGGACGGGTTCTGGACCCCGAGGACCCCCGAGTGACGCTCGAGACCGTGGACGAGCGCAGGCTCCTGCTCGGGGACGAGGACGTCTCGGGGGCGCTCGCCGTCAGTGCCACGCTCGAAGAAAGCGGGTGGACCGTGGAGCGCATCAACGCGGGGCTCAGCGTGATCGACGTGTCAGGCGTCGGCGCGCAGGAGCTCCCCGACCTCGCCGATGCCTTGGCGCAGACCGAGCTGTCTCTCGACGCCGGCGTGAGGGTGAACGAGGGGTCTCTGCTCCTGGGGACGAGGGCCGATCTCGACGCGGTGGCACCCGCACTCGCTCGGGCGCACTCCGACGGATACTCCGTGAGCTGGACGAGCCAGGAGAAGGCGAAGGGTCCCCCCGATGTGCGCATCTTCGTGGAGATGCCCGAGGGTCACTCCTTCGCGGAGGACGCCGACCTGACGGCCGCCGTCGACGTCGCACGGTCGATGCCCTGGGACGGGACCGGATCGATCACCCTGCGCACGACCTCCTCGGAGGGGGTGGACGAGCAGGAGGCGGCGACCGTCGAGCCCCCCCCCCCGGGGCGGGCGATGGTGGTCGCCCCCGGCCCCGGGAGCTCGGTCGATGAGGACCGGGTGCGTGAGGCGTGGGACGCGACGGCCGAGGACGACTGACGAGGAATGCCGTCCTCGCAGTTGACGCCGGAGCCGGCCGAGCTCAGCGCCAGCCGAGCTCAGGGGCGACGTGCTCGACGATGCCCTCCACGACGTGCGCGTTGTAGTCGACTCCCAGCTGGTTGGGCACCGTCAGCAGGAGGGTGTCGGCCGCGGCGACCGCCTCGTCCTCGGCGAGCTGCTTCACCAGGACGTCGGGCTCGGCAGCGTACGTCTTGCCGAACCTCGCCTTGCCGCCGTCGAGGAAGCCGACCTGGTCCTCCCCGGCCGATCCGCCGAAGTACATGCGATCGCGGTCGTCGAGGAGCGGGAAGATGCTGCGGCTCACCGAGACGCGTGGTTCGCGCTCGTGACCGGCAGCGGTCCAGGCGTTCCGGAAGCGCTGGATCTGCTCGGCCTGCAGCTGGTGGAACGGCACGCCGGTGTCCTCGGTGAGCAGGGTGGAGCTCATCAGGTTCATGCCCTGCGTCCCGGTCCACTCGGCCGTGGCGCGGGAGCCGGCGCCCCACCAGATGCGGTCCCGGAGCCCGGGGGAGTGCGGCTCGAGCCGCAGCAGTCCCGGCGGGTTGGGGAACATCGGCCGGGGGTTGGGCTCGGCGAAGCCCTCGCCGCGCAGCAGGTCCAGGAAGATCTCGGTGTGTCGACGGGCCATGTCGGCGTCGCTCTCGCCCTCGGGCGGGACGTGTCCGAAGTAGCGGTAGCCGTCGATCACCTGTTCCGGTGAGCCCCGGCTGATGCCCAGCTGGAGCCGGCCGCCGGCGATGAGGTCGGCCGAGCCGGCGTCCTCGACCATGTACAGCGGGTTCTCGTACCGCATGTCGATGACACCGGTGCAGATCTCGATGCGGCTCGTCCGTGCTCCCACCGCGGCGAGCCGGGGGAACGGGGAGGCCAGCTGCTGGGCGAAGTGGTGCACACGGAAGTACGCGCCGTCGCCGCCCAGCTCCTCGACGGCCTCGGCCAGCTCGATGGACTGGTGCAGGACGTCGGAGGCCGAGCGGGTGGCCGACTGCGGCGACGGCGACCAGTGCCCGAAGGAGAGAAAGCCGATCTTCTTCATGGCCGTACCAACGATGGTTGAACCGTCAATATTCCCTGGTCCCGATTCCCTGGGACGGGGTCAGAGCTTGATGTCGACGTCGGCGTCCTCGCGCAGGTCCTCCAGGAGGGCCTGGGCGACCTCGCTCTCCTTCTGCGACGTGACCTGCTCCTCGAGCTGAGGGCGCAGCTCGTCGAACGAGGGGACCTCACCCTCGCCGCCCATCTGCTCCTGCTGGGCCACCTGCTGGTCGTAGAGCTCCTTGAGCTCGTCCTCCGACGGCTTCTCGTCGGCACCCTCCTCGGCGAACAGCGCGTTCAGGAGCACCTGGTCGGAGAGCTGCGAGCGCACCTCCTCCTCGTCGAGCCCCTGCTCGTCGAGGGTCTTGAGGTAGGCGGCCTCGTCCTCGGCGCCACTCTGCTCGACGAACTCGGCCAGCAGCTCGTCGACGTCGTCGTCGCTCGCCTCGATGTCGCGGCTCGTGGCCTCCTGGAGCAGGAGGGCGTTGCTGACCAGCCCCTCGGCGGTCTGCTGCTTGAGGGCGTCCTGGTCGACCGGCTCGCCGGACATCTGGGCCTGCATCTGCTGCTGCTGGAACTGGTTCTCGTACGCCATCACGAAGTCGTCCTTCGTGATCTCCTCGTCGTTGACGACGGCGACGACGTCGGGGATGCCGCGCAGGTCGGGCTCGCCCTCGGCGGGCGCCTCCGCCGACGCGTCGTCGTCGTTGCCGCTGAACACGCCGTCGAAGGCGCCACTGGCGGCAGCGATGCCGCTGAGGACGAGGACGGCGGCCAGCGCGGCCGCGACGGACTTCATGGCAGTGGACACAGAACGGCTCCTTGTGGATCAGGTACGCCTGCGGACGCTAGCAAGCCGCCCTGAACGGGACCTGAGGCGGCCCGTGCCCGATCCGCGTGGGTCCACCGCCGGGTCACGCCGGAGCGCGACCCGACGGTGCGGCTCACCCCCTCCCGAACCGCCGGTACTGACGGGCCACCTCACCCTTGTCGAGCGCGTCGTCGAGGAGCATGAGGGCGTCCATGCGGCAGTCGCAGGGATTGCGCTCCTGACCGCCCTGGGGGAAGGAGCCACCGATCTTCAGACCCTTGGGCAGGGTCGGCGAGGTCGTGGCTCCTCCACCGGTGCCCTCGAGGTCCCACGGGTCGCCCTCGCCGCCGTCGGTGTAGAAGCCCTGCAACGGCTTGCCGTTGCGGTAGAGCGCCATGTCGCCGGTGGTGTAGTCGAACGTCGCGGCGAGGTGGACCCACTCACCCTTCGGCAGGAGGTCCTGCCAGTCGGCGCTCGCCGCGAACGTCCTCGACGATCCCTCGTCCAGTCGTCGGCCGAGGGCGACGAGTCGCAGCTCGCCGTCGACGTCGATCAGCTCCAGCAGCGCGCGGACGCCGTGCCCGTCGCTGTCACCGGACAGCAGCCCGGCCAGGCCCACGGCGTTGTAGACGTCGTCCGGGTCGGCCGTGTTGCTGTTCGGTGCCGGGTGGTCGCCGGTCATCTTGAACCAGCCCATGACGGTGATCCCCTCGGTGCCTGAGAACCGCTCGAGCGCCTGGACACCGTCGGGGTCCCAGATGCCGGCCTTCCAGTCGTCGTCGCCCTTCTCGCCGGGGGAGACCTGACGGGTCTGCAGCGCGTTGACGCTGCCGGGGTACGCGGCGTCGCGCACGCGCATGTCCTTCCCGCCGTTGATGAGATCGAGCAGCAGGTTCGCGTCGCCGCCGTCCTCCTCCTTCGTCGCGTCCTGCGCGAAACCCCGCTCGAAGTCGTAGAACGAGACCAGCTTGTCGGCGATCCGCGGGTCCACCTCGGTGCGAGGCTTCACCCGCTCGGCGTCGGTGACCTTCCAGATGGTGCCGTTGGACTTGGCCAGCAGGTACAGGTCGCCCTTGGCGTCGGTGCCGAACCGCAGATCGACCCGGACGTCGTCCACGAAGTCCGTCATCCGCATCCGGTTGCCGTCGGTGTCCTGCAGCGCGAGCTCGGTGATGGATGCCTCCTTCGCGCGGTCGTCCCTGCTGTGGCGCATCTTCGTGACGTCGGTGGAGAAGACCGAGCCGTTCACCAGGTCACCGAAGACGTAGCGGCCGCGCAGCTCCTTGACCGGCCCGCGGTAGACCTGTCCGCCACTGATGGCGTGACCGGAGTCCTCGTTGCACTCCCAGTTGGCGGGGGAGTCGTGGTCGTAGGACGCGACGGGGTAGGTGTAGCCCTTGCCGCGCAGCTCGGCCGTCAGGGGGTACAGCCAGCACTGGGTGGCGTTGTCGTAGCGCAGTCGTCCCTCGATGTCGCTCCAGCCGAGGTTGTCGCCCTTCTTGACCTCGTAGACGGCCTCGACGGCGCGTTGCCCGATGTGACCGAGGAACATGCGGTGCGGACTCTTGGGATCCCAGGTGAAGCGGTGCGGGTCGCGCATGCCGAGGGCGTAGATCTCGCCGAGCGCACCCTCCTCGTCCACGAACGGGTTCGACGCGGGGATGCCGTACTGGCCGTTGGGGCCGTCGTCGCCGAGCGGGTCGATCCGCAGGATCTTGCCTGCGGGGTTGCCCTTGTCCTGGGGGACGTCGGTGTCCACACCGATGCCGCCGTCGCCGACCGCCAGGTAGAGCAGCCCGTAGTCCTCGTCACCGCGTTTCGCCGTGGGGTTGAAGTCGATCTGCTGGATGGCGTGGATCTGCTGGGTGAACCCGAACCGGAAGATCTCGCGGGTCGAGCCGGAGAAGCTCTCCGCGGACGGGTCGTCGGCCGTCCACTCGGTCACGACCGACTGCACGAAGGCGTCCGGCTGGTTGGGGTAGGTCGGCTCGTTGGCCTCGATCCCCTCAGTGCTGACCGTGTGCGTCGTGTAGAACCTCCCGTTCCGCTCGAACTCCGGATGGAAGGTCACGAACCCGAAGCCACTGCCCATCCCGCGACCGGAGAAGAAGTGCTCGTCGTGCTCGCGCACGTCCAGGTACTCGGTCTCCTCGCCGTCCTTCATCAGGTACATCGGACCGTTGAGGTCGGGCACCGACAGCCGACCGGAGCCGTCGGGCAGCTCACGGACGTCGTTGATCCGGTTGTGCCGCATGATCCGCGGGTCGGTCGGCTCCGGCGTCGGCTCGGACTCCGGCAGCTGGGCCACCTCGGTGAGCTCCAGCGCGAGGTCGGCCGGCTTCGGGTCCTGGGGGATCGGATCGGTGATGGGGGCGTTCGGGTCCGGCTGGTCGCCGGCTCGGACGCCCTTGACCTTCACGTCCTTGACCCGGCCGTGGTTGTCGAACGAGCCGAAGCCGACGCGACCACCGCGGAAGGTGGTGTCCGTCGCGGTCATGAGCGGCACGCGCTCGCCGTCCACGCGGACGGCGATGTCACCGCTCGGGGCGTCGTAGGTGAGGCGGACGTCGTGCCAGTCGACGTCGTCGATGGCCGGCGCGGCGCCGGTGCTGCCGTCCCACTGGTCGTCGATGCGCCGACGATCCGCGTCGTCGACGACGAAGATCCCGTTGTGCGGCTCGATGGTGTTGTCCTGCGAGAGGTGCGCGTAGTAGAAGCGCGTCGGTGACTGGTAGTTCCAGATCAGCACGACGTCGCGGTCGTCGCGGCTCACCGGCTCGTCGATGCTGACGGTCGCGGAGTAGTCCAGCGAGGCGAGCTCCGGCCCCTTGCTGACGGTCGCGTAGTCGAACGGTCGTCGCGGTCCCTCGGGCTCGTCGCCCCGCTCGGTCTGGACCACCTGTCCCTTGCCGAAGGACCACTTGCTCGGCGTCAGGGGCTGCCAGTCCTTGGTGGAGGCCTTCGGGACGACCGTGACCTGTTTCGGCCGGTCCTTCGGCGGTCGGTCCCGGTCGGCGGTGGCTGCTCCTGGGACGAGCGCCAGGCCGACGGCCAGGGCACTGAGGCCTGCGAGCAGGCGCGCGGACGTGCGGACTCTTCTCATCGGTGCCGGTCCTTCCCCCCGAATTGCGGCACGGGGTGTGGGTGGTGGTGGGTTACTGCAGGTGTGGCTCCACGAGCTCGACGTAGCGGCGCGCCAGCGTGGCGACGACCTCGGCGCCGGGGGCGGCCCAGACGTCGGCGTTGAAGATCTCGACCTCGACGTCGCCGGTGTAGCCGGCGGCCGAGACGGCTCGGGTGAGGGCGGCGAAGTCGATGTGACCGTCGCCCATCATCCCGCGCGAGAGCAGGGCGTCCGGCGGGAGCGGGGTGATCCACTCACAGACCTGGTAGGACGCGATGCGGCCGGCGGCTCGGGCCACCTGGGTGAGGACGTCGGGCTCCCACCACACGTGGAAGGTGTCCACGACGACGCCGACCGCGTCGGCCGGGTGCTGCTCGGCGATGTCCAGAGCCTGTCCGAGCGTGGAGACGACGCCGCGGTCGGCAGCGAAGATGGGGTGCATGGGTTCGATGCCGAGGATCACCCCGCGGGCACGGGCCTCGGGGACGAGGAGGTCGATGGCCTCGGCGGCCCGTGAGCGGGCGGCGGCGATGTCACGGTCCCCGTCGGGCAGGCCGCCCGGGACGAGCACGAGCGTGGACGCACCGAGGGTCGCTGCCTCGTCGAGGGCGCGCAGGTTCTCCTCGTGCGAGGCCCGCCGTTCGGCCGGCTCCCGTACGGTGAAGAAGCCGCCGCGGCACAGCGACGAGACCCGCAGGCCGGCGTCGTGCAGCCACGAGGCCGCAGTCTCCGTGCCGACCTCGGCCACCGGTTCACGCCACGGTCCGATCGCCGGCAGGCCGGCGGCGAGGCACCCGTCGATCGCCTCGCGGAGCGACCACTCGGCGGTGGTGCGCTGGTTGAGCGAGAGGCGGACGAGGCGCGGGTCGTCCGGTGCGGGCGTCGGGATGCGTGCCGGGAGTCCGGAGGGGACGTCGAGCGCCGTGGCCAGGTGCCGGGCGGGGGCGGACGTCGTGGCGTGGTTCATGGGTGCAGCCCCGCGCTCTCGAGCCAGAGCCGCATGCGGTGTGCGGAGCGCTCCGGCTCGGTCAGCAGACGGGCATCGTCGGCCAGCTCGAGGATCCGCGCCAGATGCACGATGCTGCGCCCCGACTGCAGGCCGCCGACCATCGTGAACCCCGGTTGGTGTCCGTTGAGCCATGACAGGAACGCGATGCCCGTCTTGTAGAACCACGTCGGGGCCTCGAAGACGTGCCGCGACAGGGCGACGGTCGGTGCCATCTCGGCGTCGTAGGTCGCGAGGTCGTCGGCGTCGAGCGCCGTGAGGGCGGCGGACGCGGCGGGCGCGATCGCCGCGAACGCGCCGAGCAGCGCGTCGGAGTGGTGCGTGCCGTCGCCACGGATCAGCTCGGGGTAGTGGAAGTCGTCGCCGGTGTAGAGACGGACGCCCTCCGGCAGCGCCGCGCGGACGCCGACCTCGTGCTCGGCCGACAGCAGCGACACCTTGACCCCGTCGATCCGGTCGGCGTGGTCGGCCACGACCTCCAGGAACGTCTTGGTGGCGACGTCGACGTCCGTCGAACCCCAGTACCCGCGCAGGTTCGGGTCGAACGCCTCGCCGAGCCAGTGCAGCACGACCGGCTCGCGCACCTGGGACAGGATCGCGTCGTACACGCGCACG
>JBQGDU010000412.1:0-5335 GCA_052039245.1 Aeromicrobium sp.
AGGTCGGCAAGGAAGAGTTCGAGGCTCTTGACGACGAGGACGTCGAGCAGGAGCAGATCGTCAAGCAGAAGCGAGGCTGACACATGGCTGTCTCCCTCCGTGAGTACCGCGCGAAGATCAGGTCGACCCAGTCGATGAAGAAGATCACGCGCGCCATGGAGCTGATCGCCGCGTCCCGCATCATCAAGGCGCAGCAGCAGGCGGCGGCAGCGACGCCGTACGCCCGCGAGCTGACGCGCGCGGTCTCGGCCGTGGCCACCTTCTCCGGCGTCGAGCACCCGCTCACCACGGAGAAGGAGAACCCCACCAAGGCGGCGGTGCTGATCATCTCCAGCGACCGCGGCCTGGCCGGGGCCTACTCCGCCAACGTGCTGAAGGAGGCCGAGCGCCTCGGCGAGAAGCTCCGCGACGAGGGCAAGGAGGTCGACTACTACATCACGGGCCGCAAGGCGGAGACGTACTTCACGTTCCGCCAGCGCGAGTACGTGGAGTCGTGGACCGGCTTCTCCGACCGCCCGGAGTACGTCAACGCTCGCACGATCGGCGACGCGCTGACGTCGGCGTTCCGTGCCGACGAGGACCAGACGGACGTGGACGACGACGGGATCGACCCGGCCCTGGCCGTGGACGAGCTGCACATCGTCTTCACCCGGTTCAAGTCGATGCTCACCCAGGAGCCCGACGTGATCCGGCTGCTGCCGCTGGAGGTCGTCGAGGGCACCGAGGCGCCGGAGGAGAGCGAGCTGCTCCCGCTGTACGAGTTCGAGCCGTCCTCGGCGGAGGTGCTCGACGCGCTGCTGCCCAAGTACGTCAACAGCCGCATCTACTACTGCCTCCTGCAGGCCGCCGCCTCCGAGCTCGCGGCGCGGCAGAAGGCGATGAAGTCCGCCACCGACAACGCGCAGGACCTCATCGAGAAGTACACCCGCATTGCCAACCAGGCCCGCCAGGCCGGGATTACCCAGGAGATCAGCGAGATCGTGGGCGGCGTCGAGGCGCTGTCCAGCTCCGCTGGGAATGAGTGAGAGACATGACTGCAACCACCGAAGAGAAGTCCACGACGCCTGGCGCCTCCGCGACGGGCCGCGTCGCCCGGGTGATCGGACCCGTGCTCGACATCGAGTTCCCCTCCGACGCCATGCCGGAGATCTACAACGCGCTGAAGGTCGACACGTCGTTCGCCGGCGAGACCGAGACGCTGACGCTCGAGGTCGCCCAGCACATCGGTGACGGCCTGGTCCGCGCCATCAGCCTGCGCCCCACCGACGGCATCGTCCGCGGCTCGAGCGTCACCGACACCGGCGGCCCCATCTCGGTGCCGGTCGGCGACGTCACGCTCGGCAAGGTGTTCAACACCACCGGCGACGTCCTCAACCTGGAGGACGGGGAGGAGCTCGAGGTCAAGGAGCGGTGGGGCATCCACCGCAAGGCGCCCTCGTTCGACCAGCTCGAGTCCAAGACCGAGATGTTCCAGACCGGCATCAAGGTCATCGACCTGCTGACGCCCTACGTGCTCGGCGGCAAGATCGGCCTGTTCGGTGGAGCGGGCGTCGGCAAGACGGTGCTGATCCAGGAGATGATCGCCCGTGTCGCCAAGGACCACGACGGCGTCTCGGTGTTCGCCGGCGTCGGCGAGCGCACCCGTGAGGGCAACGACCTCATCGTCGAGATGGAGGAGTCCGGGGTCCTCGACAAGGTGGCCCTGGTGTTCGGCCAGATGGACGAGCCGCCGGGAGCACGTCTTCGGGTGGCGCTGTCGGCGCTGACGATGGCGGAGTACTTCCGCGACGAGCAGAACCAGGACGTCCTGCTGTTCATCGACAACATCTTCCGGTTCACGCAGGCCGGCTCGGAGGTCTCCACGCTGCTGGGCCGCATGCCCTCGGCGGTCGGTTACCAGCCGACGCTGGCCGATGAGATGGGAGTGCTGCAGGAGCGCATCACCTCCACTCGTGGTCACTCGATCACCTCGATGCAGGCGATCTACGTGCCGGCCGACGACTACACCGACCCGGCCCCGGCCACGACGTTCGCGCACCTGGACGCCACCACCGAGCTGAACCGTGAGATCGCCTCGATGGGCATCTACCCGGCGGTGGACCCGCTGACGTCGACGTCGCGGATCCTGGATCCTCGCTACATCGCCGAGGACCACTACGCGGTGGCGAACCGGGTCAAGGGCATCCTGCAGCGCAACAAGGAGCTACAGGACATCATCGCGATCCTCGGCGTGGACGAGCTCAGCGAGGAGGACAAGACGATCGTCTCGCGCGCTCGTCGCATCCAGCGCTTCCTCAGCCAGAACACCTACGTGGCCAAGCAGTTCACCGGCATCGAGGGTTCGACCGTCCCGCTCGATGAGACCATCGATGCCTTCACCAAGATCTGCGACGGAGCGTACGACCACGTGGCCGAGCAGGCCTTCTTCATGTGCGGCGGTCTCGAGGACGTCGACGCGAAGTGGGCCGAGATCCAGAAGAACACCTGATGGCCTCCGACAAGACGCTCCACGTCGAGCTCGTGGCCGCCGACCGGGTCGTCTGGTCCGGCGAGGCCTCGCAGGTCTCGGCACGCACGTCCGAGGGCGACCTCGGTGTGCTCGTCGACCATGCGCCGGCACTGTCGGTGCTCGTTCCTGGCGTCGTCCGGATCGAGTCCGAGGGAGAGATCGTCGTCGCCGTCGTCGAGGAGGGCTTCCTCTCGGTCGCGGACAACCGGGTCTCGATCCTGAGCGAGGATGCGCACCTTGCGGGCGAGATCGACCGCGGTGAGGCCGAGGCCGAGCTCGAGCGTGCCAAGAGTGAGGATGATGAGGCCGCGGTGCGTCGTGCCGAGGCGAAGCTGCGCGGGGCCGAGCTGGTCTAGTCGGTCCCGCGGCGCGCAGGAGGGAGAGCGTCGGTGCCGTGGTGGTGGTGGGTCATCGACTTCGCCGCGCTCGTCGTGGTCGTGACGCTGCTCGCTCTCGTCGCGCTGGCCACTCGGCGGCGCTACCTCACGCGACGCGGCAGCACCTTCGACATGAGCATCAACCGACGCACGGGGTCCAGTGCCGGCGGCTGGACGCTCGGGGTCGCCGTCTACCGTGCTGACACGCTCGACTGGTACCGCACGTTCTCGGTCCGTCTGCGTCCGTCCTACCGGTTCGTGCGCGGCGAGGTGCACGTCGAGGGACGCCGCCGCCCGGAGGGGGCCGAGGCCCATGCCGTGCACGAAGGCCACCTCATCGTCTCCACCAGCAACGCCACCGAGGTGCAGCAGTTCTCGATGAGCCCGGACTCCCTCACCGGTCTGCTCGCCTGGCTCGAGTCCTCACCCCCCGGGCGCAGCGTCAACACGGTGCTCTGACCGACGCCGGGATTCATCGCCCGAGGGCATTGACGCCATGAGTCGTGGGCCGGGACAATCGACGCACACGCCCGCCCCCCGAGCGCGTGCATCATCGAGGGAGAGTCCATGCTGAAGCGCATCATCGCCGCCGGTTTCGCCGCGGCCGTCGTCCTCGTGCCGATGTCGGCACCGGCGAACGCCGCCGAGAAGGCCCCGAGCACCAAGGCGATCGACTGGGAGTCCGTCGACCGGACACCCGGCAAGATCGGCACACTCCGCATCGACTGGGAGTGACCTGCTGAGTCCCCGCGAGGCATGCCCTCGCGGGGACTTCGTGCGTCCGGACGTCTCGACCACGCTGCGCTCCCCGCTGTGTCTACGGGGCGGGGTCGCTCCGCTCCCCGCTGTGTCTACGGGGCGGGGTCGCTCCGCTCCCCGCCGGGCACCCAGAGGATGTCGCCGGTCTCGACGTTCGCCACCCGGGCGAGGATGAACAGCAGGTCGCTCAGGCGGTTGAGATAGGTTGCGGTGAGCACGTTCATGGTGTCGCCGTGCTCCTCGATCGCGGCCCAGGCCGCGCGCTCCGCGCGACGGGTGACCGTTCGGGCCACGTGCAGCGCTGACGCGGAGCGGGTGCCTCCGGGAAGGATGAAGCTGCGCAGCTTCTCGACGCGCTCGTTGTAGGCGTCGCACCAGCCCTCGAGCCGCTCGACGTAGTCCGGCTCCACCCGCAATGGCGGATACTCGGGGTCCTCGACCACCGGAGCGCCCAGGTCGGCGCCGACGTCGAACAGGTCGTTCTGGACGTGGCGCAGCACTGCGGCGACGTCGTCCTCGAGCTCACCGAACGCGAGGGCCATGCCCAGCTGGCTGTTGGCCTCGTCGACGTCGGCGTAGGCCACGAGTCGTGAGTCGTTCTTCGACGTCCGGCTGAAGTCCACCAGGTTCGTGGTGCCGTCGTCGCCGGTGCGGGTGTAGATGCGCGTCAGGTTGACCATGGGTCGAGTGTAGGAGCGCGCGTCAGTCGCGGCGTGACGCGATCGTGACGAGTGTCGAGGTGCCGTCGACCTCCGTCAACATCACGGTGAAGCGCTGGTCGTCGCGCTGCCACACGCGACCGATCGAGCCGGACAGCACCTCCTGGTCCTCCCACTGCGGCTCCAGCTGGGTCCGGTACGCCTCGATGACCTCCGAGGGCTCCGCGTCGCCGAGGTCGAGGACCTGCTTCTCCTCCAGGTCGAACTCGTCACCGGCCGCTGCTCGGGCGCCGATCGTGAGGACGTCGACGACCGTCTCGGCCGTCGGAGCGTCGATGGGCTGCAGGTCCTCCGGCGTGTCCGGCCAGGGATGCTCCGCGCTGGAGCAGCCCGCGATGGTCACGACGAGGGCCAGGGCGGCGGCCAGGCCCGGGAGGCGGTGCATGGGGATCAGTGTCCCACCTGCGGGTCCGGCCTCGCGTCGTGTGGGTCACAGCGGGTGCCAGGTCACGTTACGGCGGGGTAACCTGACCGGCATGCCTGATCGTCCCTGGGTGATGCGCACCTACGCCGGCCACAGCTCCGCCGCGGAGTCCAACGCGCTGTACCGCAAGAACCTCGCGAAGGGACAGACCGGGCTCTCCGTCGCCTTCGACCTCCCCACCCAGACGGGATACGACCCCGACCACGTGCTCTCTCGTGGTGAGGTCGGGAAGGTGGGCGTCCCGATCCCGCACCTGGGCTCGATGCGGCGACTGTTCCAGGACATCCCGCTGTCGGAGATGAACACGTCGATGACGATCAACGCGACGGCGATGTGGCTGCTCGCGATGTACCAGGTGGCCGCTGAGGAGCAGGGCGCCGACCCCGCGAGCCTGGCCGGCACCACCCAGAACGACATCATCAAGGAGTACCTGTCGCGCGGGACGTACGTGTTCCCGCCCGAGGCGTCCCTGCGGCTGACCACGGACATGATCGCGTACACGGTCAACAACATCCCGAAGTGGAACCCGCTCAACATCTGCAGCTAC
>JBQGDU010000413.1:0-2746 GCA_052039245.1 Aeromicrobium sp.
GGCTTCTGGGAGAGGTCGCGGTAGGTGGTGAACGCGAGCTTGCGCTTCTGCGCCCAGTTGCCGACGGTGTCCAGCTCGATGCCGATGAGGGCCGTGAGGTACTTGCGGCGGTCGCCGATCACGAGGGCCTCCTTGACGTAGGGCGAGGCCTTGAGGCTGTTCTCGATCTCGCTCGGGGAGATGTTCTTCCCGCCGGCGGTGATGATGATGTCCTTGAGCCGGTCGGTGATCCGCACGTGCGTGCCGTCCACCCACTCGCCGACGTCGCCGGTGTGCAGCCACCCGTCGGCGTCGACGGCCTTGGCGGTGGCCTCCGGGTTCTGCCAGTAGCCGGCGACCGTGCCGGCGTGGCGGGTGAGGATCTCCCCGGTCTCCTCGTCGATCCGCAGCTCGATGCCGGGCTGTGGCTCGCCGACGGTGCCGAGGCGGACCCGCCCGCTCATGTTGGCCGTGGCCACCGCGCTGTTCTCGGTCATGCCGTACACCTCGTGCATCCGCAGTCCGATGCCCATGAAGAACTCGAGGACCTCCGGAGCGATGGGGGCGGCGCCCGACGCGGCGTAGCGCACCCGGGAGAGGCCCAGCCGTTCCCGGAGCGGGCGGTACAGGAAGATCCAGCCGACGCCGTACGCGAGTCGGGTGCCGACGGTGTGCTTGCCCTGGTTCTCGACGAGGGTGCGGCCGATCCAGCCGGAGACCCGCATCCAGAGGGCGAAGTTGGCCCGCTTGAGGCGCGAGGCGCCGCTCATCCGGATGTGGACGCCGGCGACGATCTTCTCCCAGATGCGCGGGACACCGAACAGCATCGTCGGCTGGATCTCGCGCAGCGCCTGCTGGACGGTGTCGATCGACTCGGCGAAGTTCACCTGCACGCCGGACGCGGCGTTGAACCACACCGTGAACAGCCGCTCGGCGACGTGGCACAGCGGCAGGTAGCTGACGGCGAGGTCGTCGGCGCTGGCCGCCGGGGAGACGAAGGCGTCCTGGTTCTGCAGGTGCTCCACGACGAACTCGATGTTGCCGATCGTCAACATCGCGCCCTTGGGCGGTCCGGTGGTGCCGGAGGTGTAGACGAGGGTCGCGAGGTCGTCGGGGCTGGCGGACCCGAGGCGTTCCTCGAGCGCCTCGGGATGCTGCTCGCGGTGCTCGACGCCACGCGCCATGAAGTCCTCCCAGGACATCAGGCGGGCGTCGTCGTAGCGACCGTGGATGCCGCGGGGCTCGAGGTAGACGATGTGGCGCAGACCGGGAAGCTCGTCGACCACCTCGAGCGCCTTGTCCACCTGCTCCTGGTCCTCGGCGATCAGGACCGAGGAACCGGAGTCCTGCAGGACGTGCTGGACCTCAGGCGCCGGATTGGTGGGGTAGAGGCCGACGGTGGCGGCACGGACCGCGGTGATGCCGATGTCGGCGAAGAGCCACTCGCGACGGTTCTCGCTGTGGACGGCGACGCGGTCCCCGACCTCGACGCCGAGCGAGAGCAGGGCGTGGGCGACGGTGGTGGCGCTCTGCCAGTAGTCGGCCCAGGTGATCTCCTCCCAGAGGCCGAAGTTCTTCTCGCGCATCGCCACGGTGCCGGGCGACGTGCGGGCGCGCTCGCGGATCCGCAGCGGCAGAGTGTTCGTCATCCCTTGATCCCCCTCATCGAGTGGCGCGTTCCAGCTCGCGAGTGGCGCGCATTGGCGAAAGTGAGACGGCGTGTCGAGCGAAACTGCGCCACTCGCGGGTGGTGGCTCATGCGACCTCCTCGTCCCCGACGCCGAGGTAGGCGCGGATGACCTCGGGGTGGTCCTGCACCTCGACGGGCAGGCCGGTGGTCAGTGGCTTGCCGAAGTCCATCGCCATGACGCGGTCGGCGAGGTCCATGACGAGGCCCATGTCGTGCTCGACGAGGATCATGGCGACCCCGAGCTCGCTGCGGACATCGAGGATGAAGCGCGCCATGTCCTCGGTCTCCTCGCCGTTCATGCCGGCGACGGGCTCGTCGAGCAGCAGCAGCTTCGGGTCCATCGCGAGGGCGCGGCCCAGCTCGATGCGCTTCTGCACGCCGTAGGGCAGCATCCCGACGGGGAGCATCCGGTACGCCTCGATCTCGAGGAAGTCGATGATCTCCTCGACGCGACGTCGGTTGCGGATCTCCGCCTTCGAGGCTCGGCCGATGCGCGCGATGGCGGACGGCCAGCCGTAGCCGAGATGGCCGTGGCGGCCGAGCATGAGGTTGTCGACGACGTCGAGGTTCTCGAAGAGCTCGATGTTCTGGAAGGTGCGGGCCATCCCGAGCTGCGCGATCTTGTGCGGGCGCATGCCGGTGATCTCCTGGCCGAGGAAGTTCACGCTCCCGAGCTGGGGGCGGTAGACGCCGGAGAGGACGTTGAAGATCGACGTCTTGCCGGCGCCGTTGGGGCCGATGACGGCGAACAGCTCCCCGGCGCGGACCTCCAGGTCGACACCCTGGAGGGCCTTGACCCCGGCGAAGCCGAGCTCGACCCCCTCGAGCCGGACGACGGTCTCAGTCATCGTTCTCCTCCTGTGCGCTGCGGCGGGCGGCTGGTACTTGGTCTCGATACGGGCGGAGGAGCTCGTTCCTCGCCCTCCGCCCTACTCGACCGGCGGGACTCGTGTGTGGAGGTGTGCTCCGTCGCCGGTTCGAGCACGCCGGACCCCGCTGGTCGAGTAGCCGGGGCGGCGACGAAGGAGCTCGCCGCGGCGTATCGAGACCAGTCCCGCCCGGACCAGCAGGCGCCGG
>JBQGDU010000414.1:0-7583 GCA_052039245.1 Aeromicrobium sp.
GGGGACGTCGCGCTCGGGGGCGGCTGGGTCTCCCTCCCGCTGAAGGACAACCGCGGCGACGCCTACGTCGAGGTGTTCGTCAGGGCCTCCCGACGTCGGCAGGGTCTCGGATCGAGGATCCTCGCGGCCTTGGTCGAGACGGCGAGCGCTGCCGGCCGCACACGGCTGCGGGCCGAGGCGGTGTGGGGCGTCGGCGCAGGGCCGGAGGGGACCGAGGAACCGGGCCCGGCCTTCTGCAGGAGCCACGGGTTCGAGGTGGACATCCTCGACGCTGTCCGCGAGCTCCCGCTCCCCGTCGCCGACCTGTCACCCCCTGCGGTCGCCGACGGCTACCGGCTCCTGGACTGGCGGCTGTGTCCCGAGCGATGGCTCGTGCAGTACGCCGGGCTGCGACACGTGCTGCTGCAGGAGGCTCCGTCCGGGCCCGTCGGGCACGAGAACGAGTTCTGGGACGCCGAACGAGTCCGGCACGAGGAGCGGGAGTGGCACGACCAGGGACGGGTCGCGCAGACATGTGCCGTCGTGGCGCCCGACGGCCGGCTGGCCGGCCACACCCAGCTGGTGTTCGCGGCGGACGGCGTCGAGGCCTACCAGTGGGACACCCTCGTCCTGCCGGAGCATCGGGGGCACGGTCTGGGGCTGGCGCTCAAGCGCCAGGCCATGCACGCCGCCGCCGACCTGCTCGCCGGTCGCCGCCGCATCACGACCTGGAACGCGGCCTCCAACACACCGATGATCGCCGTCAACGAGATGCTCGGCTACCGCCAGAGCGCATGGGCGGCGGAGTACGTCCGGAGTCTCTGACAGGCGGCTGTACCACGGGCACTCCCTGCGGCGGCCGACGTCTGCCCTGTGGGACGGCCCCCACGAGGGCCGGTTCGGGAGCACGGTGGTCCTGCACGTACCGACCACGCCGGGAGGACCCTCATGTCCGTGACGCTCGACCACCAGCCGACCGACGGGCAGACCGGTGGGAGGACGGCCGAGGCCACGGCCGTCACCGTCTCACCACTGGGTGAGCACATCGGCGCCGTCATCGGCGGCGTACGGCTCGACGGCCGCCTGCCCGCCTCGACGGTCGCGGTGGTCCGTCAGGCCGTCCTGCGGCACAGGGTGGTCTTCTTCCGGGGACAGGACCACCTCGACGACGTGAGACATCACGAGCTCGCCGAGCTGCTGGGGCCGACGACGAGCCCGCACCCCACGGTGAAGGGGCAGAACGGTGTGCTCGTCATCGACGCCGAGCACGGCAAGGCCGACGCGTGGCACACCGACGTGAGCTTCTGCGACCGTCCCCCGGCCTTCAGTCTCCTGCGCCCTGAGCAGCTCTCGCCGTACGGCGGCAGCACCGTCTGGGCCGACACCGCGGCCGCCTACCAGCAGCTCCACCCGGCGCTGCAGGCCATGGCCGACCGCCTGTGGGCCGTCCACACGAACCTCTACGACTACGCCGCCGAGGTCGACGACCAACGCATCGGCGGCATCGACGTCAAGCAGGAGGCGTATCGCGCGGAGTTCGGGTCGCAGCGGTTCGAGACCGAGCACCCCGTCGTCCACGTCCATCCCGAGACGGGGGAGCGGAGCATCCTCCTGGGCCAGTTCGTGAAGCGTCTCGTCGGCCTCGGCACGCGCGAGTCCGCGCAGGCGGTCGATCTGCTGCAGCGGGCGGTGACCCGCATCGAGAACACCGTGCGATGGAGCTGGCAGCCGGGCGACCTGGCCATCTGGGACAACCGCGCCACCCAGCACTACGCCGTCGCCGACTACGGCGACCATCCACGCCGCATGCGTCGGGTGACCGTCGCCGGGGACGTGCCGGTCAGCGTCGACGGGATCCGCTCCACCGCCCGAGTGGGGGACTCCTCGGCCTACGCCGGTACCTGACCCGGCGATGACGCGCGCGGCTATCGTGGACGGGTGAGCGCACCCGAGCCGGATCGTCGATGGCCGCGCAGCGTCTACGGCCGTGGGGGCGAGCCGGACCCTCGGTTCAGTCTCGCCAACGAGCGGACGTTCCTCGCCTGGATCCGGACGACGCTCGCGCTGCTCGCGGGGTCCGCGGCTGCGCACCTGGTCGACCTCGGGCTGGAGCGGTGGCTGGAGGCCCTGCTGTCCTCGCTCCTGGCGGTCGTCGGTCTGGCGTGCGCGGTGTACGCCTGGTTCAGCTGGTCGAGGACGGAGCGCGCGCTCCGAACGGGTGCGCCCCTTCCTTCCAACGCGTCCGGTGCCCTGCTGGTCGCGGCCGTCGTGCTGGCCGGTCTGGTCCTCGTGGTGGTCGGCGCCCGCGGATGAACGCCGCCACGCCGCCACCCGGTCTGCAGCAGGAGCGGACCACACTGGCCTGGCGTCGCACGTCCCTCGCATTCTGCGTGGCCGGCCTGTTCGTCGCCCGGGCCGGACTGGGGGACGCGGCGCTCGGCCTCGTGGGAGCGGGCCTCCTGGGAGTGGCCACGGTCTTCTGGATCGCCACGCGGTCGACCCCCGGGGGAGGGTGGACGTCCGCCTCCACGCGGGAGCGGGAGTTCGTCGTCCTGCGCGACGGCCGACTGCCGCTCATGGTGGTGCTCCTCGCCGCCGCGCTCTGCGTCGGCATGCTCGCACTGAGTCTCACGCAGCTCTAGGTCGACTGCCTAGTCACGGTCGAGGCGGAACAGCTCGTCCGCTCGGTCCTGCACCAGACGCCGCACGATGAGGGCCGACGGGGACGGCCGGGAGTCCGAGCGCTGGACGAGGCACAGTGCCACGGGGCGAGCGCCGCGCAGCGGGATCCACCGCAGCCGCCCCCCGGCACCGGCGTCGGCGGAGTCGAGCCTGGCGAGGACACCGATGCCGGCCCCGTGGGCCACCATGACCTCGAGCGAGCGCGCGGACATGCCCTGCACGACGACGTCGGCATCCGGCAGGTGGGTCCGCAGGCGCTCCCACATCACCGTCCCCTCCCGCATCGTCACCACGGGCCAGGGCGCCAGATCCGCCCACGTGAGCTCCTCGCGCTCGGCCAACGGGTGGTCGATGGGCACGATCACCCCCAGCGGGGTGCGGCTCAGCACGGTGCGGCGCAGTCCGGAGGCAGGAGGCGTGCCCGGCTCGGTGACGACACCGAAGTCCAGCTCACCGTGCAGGACTCGTCGCTCGATCTCCGGCGTGGATCCCTCGGAGATCGTGAAGTGCAGCCCACGGTGATGGGTCCGCAACCTCGCCACCGCCGGGGCGATAACGGACTCGACCGCTGCCGAGATCGAGCCGATGGCGACCTGCCCCCGGTAGGCGCCGCCGGAGTCGGCGGCCGCACGCCGCGCGTCGTCCTCGGCCTCGACGAGTCGCGTCATCGGGCCGATCATCGCCAGCCCTGCCTGGGTGGGACGCACGCCGCTGCGACTGCGGGTCAGCAGGACGACGTCGAGCTCCTCCTCCAGGAGCGCGACCTGCTCACCGAGGGCCGGCTGGCTCACCTCGCAGCGTGCCGCGGCCGAGCGCAGCGATCCCGTCTCCACCGCGGCCAGGAAGTAGCGCGCACGTTCGACTCGCATCAGCCCAGGTTAGAGGAAGAACCTTTCACGCGTGGCAGGCTGCGGCCTCTTCCAGTCCGCCAGTCAGGGATGTCAGGCTGCGTCAGCGGTGGCACGAGACGCGTGTCACGTTCGAGGTGGAAGGTAGAACCGGATGGCTGACGGTCCACTGACCGGAGTGCGGGTGCTCGACGTGTCGACCATCCTGGCGGGCCCCCTGGCCTCGTCCCTTTTGGCCGAGTTCGGCGCCGACGTGATCAAGGTCGAGGTGCCCGAGGGTGGCGACCCCGCTCGTCACTACCCTCCGCTGGAGGACGGCACCTCCGTCGGGTGGCGGCTCATCGGACGCAACAAGCGCAGCGTCACGATCGATCTGCACGCCCCGGAGGGCGTCGACGTGCTCGGCCGGCTCGTCGGGACCTGCGACGTCGTCGTCACCAACTTCCGCCCGGCGACGCTGCGGCGCTTCGGGATCGACTTCGAGGACCTGTGTCAGTACAAGCCCGACCTCGTGATGGTGCACGTCAGCGCGTACGGCCGCACCGGGCCGTACGCCGACCGTCCCGGGTTCGCGCGCGTGGCGGAGTCCTTCGCCGGGCTCACCCACCGCACGGGCGACCCCGACGGACCTCCGGTCTTCGCCGGGTACCCGGTGGCCGACGGCGTCACCGGGGTCTACGGCGCGTTCGCGGCGATGCTCGCGCTGCGCCAGCGTGACCTGACGGGAGAGCCGCAGCTGGCCGACATCGGCCTCTACGAGCCCCTGCTGCGGATGATGGAGGACTTCGTGGTCGGGTACTCCGCCACCGGCACGAGCATGGACCGGCAGGGCAACCGGAACCCGCACATCAGCCCGAACAACCTCTACCGGACCCGCGACGGCCGATGGTTGGCACTGCCGGCCTCCACCGAGCAGATGTGGCGGCGACTCGTCGCGGCGATGGATGCCCACGACCTCGCCGTCCACGACACGATGCAGGCGAGGATCGACCACCGGGAGGAGATCGAGGCACGCGTGGCGCAGTTCGTCGCCGAGCGCGACCTCGAACCGCTGATGGACCTGTTCGTCGAGGCCGGGGTCGCGGCCGGACCGGTCAACGACGCCCGGCAGATCTGCGAGGACCCGCACGTGCGGGCGCGAGGTTCCGTCGGCGAGGTCGCAGGACCCGACGGCGAACCCCGACTCGTCCAGGGGCCGGCCGGGCGGTTCTCCGGCTTCGAGGGCGTCACGGACGGCGCGGCGCCGAGCCTCGGCGAGCACACCCTCGCCGTCCTGCGCGACGAGCTCGGGCTCGCCGACGACCACATCGCCGACCTGCGCCATCGCGGCGTCATCTGAGAGAGGCTCCCCATGACCATCGCCGACGTCTCCATCGTCGTCCTCCTGCTGCTCTTCGTGGGCACGACCGTCCGTGGGTTCAACCTCGGCCTCGGTGCCTTCGCTGCGGCCTTCCTCATCGCCCTCGTGGACGGGGTGCCGACCGAGGAGGTCACCGGGTTCTTCCCCGCCGACTTCTTCATCCTGGTCGTGGGCGTCACCGCGCTGTTCGCGGTCGCACAGCTCAACGGCACGCTCACCTGGCTGCTCGACGGTCTGCTGACCCTCGTGCGCGGCAAGGTGGTCCTGGTCGCCCTCGTCCCCTTCGTGGCCGGTGCGCTCCTCGCCGCCGTGGGCACCTTGCCGGCCGCCGCCACCGCGATCGTCGCGCCCATCGCCCTCGGGCTGTCCGCCCGGTACGGACTGCCCGCCCTGCTCATGGCGGTGCTCGGGATCATGGGCATCCTCAGCGGGCTGCTGTCGCCCCTGGCCGTCTACGGCGTCACGGCCCGCCAGCAGGCCGACTCGCTCGGTCTCGGCCTGCCCGATGCCGCTCCGCTGACCTGGTTCGCCGGGTCGCTGCTGGCCGGGGTGGTGGTGTTCGTCGTCGGTCTGCTGGTGGCCCGCGCGCTCGGTGCGCTGCCGACGCAACGGACGCTGCATCTCGCGGGTGGCTCGGCCGCCATGGGTGGCGGAGCTGCACCCGCCCCGACCGGCGAGGCCGATGCCGGTCAGCGCGCCCGGGACGTCGAGCCCGTGCCGGACCTCGTGACGCGCACGATCACGCTGCTCGGCATGGCCGCCGTCGTGGTCCTCTCGGTGGGCTTCGACCTCAACATCGGCTACCTCGGCATGAGCGTGGCCTGCCTGCAGATGGTCCTGCTGAGGATGGATCCCGGTGTCACCGTCGCGAAGCTGCCGTGGGGGATCGTCCTGCTCATCGGGGGACTGCTCACCTACATCGGACTCATGCAGGAGCTCGGCGCCTTCACGCGGATCAGCGAGCTGCTCACCATCGAGAGCTCGGCGATGCTGACCTTGCTGCTGCTCTGCTACATCGCCGGGATCACGTCCTTCGCGGCCAGCTCGATCGCCGTGTTCGTGACGGCCATGCCGCTCGTGCCGGCCGTCGTCGAGGCCGGGGTCTCGCCCGTGGGTGCGGTGCTGGCGATCGCGTTGTCGTCGGTGATCGTCGACATCAACCCGCTCGGCATCACCGGGGGGCTGATCCTCGGCGCGGCCGAGGAGGAGGTCCGCCCGGCCCTGTTCCGTCAGCTGCTGGTGTACGGGCTGATCTCGGTGGCCGTAGGGCCGCTCCTGATCTGGGCCGCGTTCGGCTGGTGGTGAGGGGCTGCTCGCCGCTTCACATCTTGCGCAGCCGGACCCACTTGACGGAATGGTCGGCGTCCTTGCGCAGGACGAGGTCGGCGCGACCCCGGGTGGTCTGGATGTTCTCGCGCAGGTTGGGCCAGTTGATGGTGTCCCAGAGCTCCTCGGCGCGGGCGACGGCCTCCTCGTCGGAGTACGAGCTGTACCGGTGGAAGTACGATGCCGGGTCAGCGAACGCGGTCCGGCGCAGCGCCAGGAACCGCTCGACGTACCAGCGACGGATGTCCTTGCTGGAGGCGTCGACGTAGACCGAGAAGTCGAAGAAGTCGCTGATCGCGAGCCCCGGACTGCCGTCGCCGCGGGCCCGCGCGGGGGCGAGCACGTTGAGGCCCTCGACGATGACGATGTCGGGATGGTGCAGGACCACGGGCTCGTCGGTGACGTCGTAGGTGAGGTGGGAGTAGCGCGGTGCCTCGACCGTCTCCGCGCCGGACTTCACGTTCATGATGAAGCGCAGCAGTGCCTTGCGGTCGTAGGACTCGGGGAAGCCCTTCTTGTCGAGGATGCCCCGACGCTCGAGCTCGGCGTTGGGCAGCAGGAAGCCGTCGGTGGTGACGAGCTCGACGCTGGGGTGCTCCGGAGCGTTGGACAGCAGCTCGCGGACCAGACGTGCCGTCGTCGACTTCCCGACGGCGACGGACCCGCCCACGCCGATGACGTACGGAGTGCGCTTCGGCTGGGGGTTCCCGAGGAACTTCTCCGTCGCGCGGTACAGGCCGGCCGCCGCGCGGATGCGCATCGTCATCAGCTCGGTGAGCGGCAGGTAGACCTGCCGTACCTCCTCGAGGTCGAGCTCCTCGCCCAGACCGCGGACCCGCTCGATCTCGTCGGCTGACAGCGGCTGAGGTGCCTCCCCGGCGAGCTCGGCCCACGCCGCGCGTTCCAGCTCGACGTACGGGGACAGGTCGCGTGCCATGCAGCACATCCTGCCGGTAGCGCGAGGACGGCCGTCGCCAAGGTCCGGACGAGGCGGTCCCGTGGGCCCTCGGCGGGCGCCCTCGGCGGGTGCCCTCGGCGCGGGCACCGACCGGCTCTCAGACGGTCTCGACCACGCCCTGCGCCAGCGCCGGTAGGCTGGCAGCCATGTGTGGAATCGTCGGATACGTGGGGCATCGCCAGGCTCTCGACGTCGTCATGGGCGGGCTGCGACGTCTGGAGTACCGGGGCTACGACTCCGGCGGCGTCGCCCTCGCCCACGACGGCGAGATCGCCTCGGCCAAGCGGGCCGGCAAGCTCGCGAACCTGGCTGCCGCGCTGGAGGAACAGACCCTCCCGTCCTCCACCACCGGCATCGGCCACACCCGGTGGGCCACCCACGGTGCCCCCAACGACGTCAACGCACACCCGCACCTGGACGCCGAGGGTCG
>JBQGDU010000415.1:0-4418 GCA_052039245.1 Aeromicrobium sp.
GGCCTGCAAGGACACACGTCGCGTCGTCGACCTCGGCACCGACAACCAGGACGAGCTCCGCACCGCCGTCGACGGCTACGAACCCCACGGTGCCACCCCCACCGGCACCGCACTCACCGAGGCCGGCAAGGACCTCGGCGACGAAGGCCGACGCACCATCGTCCTGGTCTCCGACGGCGAACCCACCTGCGACCCCGACCCCTGCGAGGTCGCCGACGACCTCGCCGACAGCGGCGTCGACGTCCGCATCGACGTCATCGGCTTCGACGTCGACGGACCAGCTCGCAACGCCCTGCAGTGCATCGCCGAGAACGGCAACGGCAGCTACTACGACGCCGACGACGCCGACAGCCTCACCCAGAGCCTGCGGGCCCTCACGACCCGCGCCGACCGCCCGTTCGACCTCGCAGGCGAGCCGATCGAGGGCGCCACGGACGCCGCCTCCGCGCCCGACATGCCACAGGGGCAGTACCTCGACCGCATTCCCGTCAGTGGCGAGGTCTTCTACCGGATCCCCCGCACCGTCGCAGGCAGCACGATCCACGTCGGAGCACTGCACCAGGGCGAGGGCGGCACCGGCTCAGGGATCCGACTGACGTTGCACGAGGACACCGCGGAGGCACGCCAGTGCGCCTCCGAGACGTCCCACGAGGCGCCGATCGGCGAGAGCCGTCCCATCCAAGCCGTCTCGGTCGCCAGCTGGAAGTCCGATCCGGAGCACGAGTGCAACAACGCCGACACCCTCCTGCTCGGCGTCGACCGTGGCGCCGGTGAGGTCGGCGGACTGCCGATCGAGCTGGCGTACTACGAGGAGCCACCCCTCAGCCGGCCGTCGGGTCGCGACCTCGCCCCCGTGGCGGACACGCCGGAATGGAGCACCCTGGAGGAGCTGGAGCCCACCGAGGACATCGTGCCGGGCTCCAGCATCGCCAGCGCTCCGGTGCTGGAGGACGGCACGTTCGCCTTCGACATCAACTCCGGGGAGTCCCAGGTGGTCGCCGTGCCCCTCGACTGGGGACAGGACGTGCAGGCCCAGATCGATGCCGAGCTCGGCGCGGACGCGCTCGGCTCCGGCGGGATCGGCGGGTTGGAGGTGGAGGTGATCGGCCCGATGCGCTCGAAGAGCGAGGTCTCCTTCTACGCCAACGAGCCCGAGGACTGGGTGACCGGAGCCTGGGGCAACCTGGGCATCGGCCGCACCGAGGAGGGCCCCCTGCCCTTCCGCACGGGCGCCCAGTCACAGACCGTCACCTACCTCAACCGCGACAGCACGTCGCCCGAGCTCAAGGCAGCCGCGCTACCCGGCCTACACTACGTCAAGGTCACGCTGAGCACGAACGACCCGATCAACCTTCCTTACCGCCTGACCCTGCAACACAACGGCGAGGCGGGCTCGGGTGCTCCCGACTACGCGGACGCGGACGGCCTGACGGCGCCGTCGGCCGACTCCCGTCTGGTCTCCGAGGACGGCGTCGCCACCGAGACGGACACGCAGGCCGACGCGGCGCAGAGCGACGGGGACGGCGGCCTGCCACTGCTGCCGATCGGGCTCGGCGCTGCCGGCGAGATCGTCCTCGCCGCGGCCGGGCTGCTCGTCCTCCGCCGACTGACGCGCTAGGGCTGGATCAGAGCAGCACGACGGCCAGCGTCAGCAGCCCGACACCGAGCACCGCGAGGACCGCTGCCGCCAGAACGTCAGCGGGGACGCGGGGACGCGGGCGGTCGTCGGCTCGCGCCGTCTCGGGCGCGCTCGCCCCCGACGGCCCCCAGCCGGGCGGGAGGTCCGGCAGCTGGTCGAAGACCTCGACCGGTTCCCCGGCCACCTCCGGGACGACCGCGTGACGGACGAGGTCGGCGGCCAGAGCGCCGTTCGCCGGACGTGCCACAGGGTCGGGATCGACGAGAGCGTCGAGGTCCGTGCCGAGCGCCGCGTCACCGAGCATCTCCCGGGCCAGCACCCCGACCGCGTAGACGTCCTGCGCCGGATCCGGGTCGGCACCGTGGAGGATCTCCGGGGCGACGTAGCCACGCGTGCCCAGGATCTCGCTGGCCCTGGTGAGCCGCGGCTCCCCGACGTGGACGGCGATGCCGAAGTCGGAGAGGAACGCGTGCGGGCGTCCCGTCCCACTCGGCTCCAGCAGGATGTTGGCGGGCTTCACGTCACGATGGACGAGGCCGGTGTCGTGCACGGCAGCGAGCGCCTCGAGCACCTGAACCAACACCTGGCGCGCCCAGGGCCACGGGACGGTCCCGTGGTCGGCGAGCACCGTCGCGAGCGACCCGCCACCGACGATCGGCATCGTGAAGAGGACACGATCGTCGTCACCGGCCCAGCCCGTGGGCGCGACGACGTGGTGGTGGTCGACTCGCCACGACGTCTCCCGCACGAATCGCAGCAGCGAGACGGAGTCGGACTGACGCAGCAGCTTGGCCGCCCGGTACGTGTCCTCCCGGTGGTCCCAGACGCGCCAGACGTCGCCCATGCCCCCGTGCCCCAGCACGTCGACGAGCTCGTAGCGTCCCGCGAAGACCTCACCCACGGCGCACGAGCCTACGGCAGACCGGACCCGGCGAGGTCACTCCACCGGCAGGCCGAGCCCGCGGGCGATGAGCATCCGCTGGACCTCGCTCGTGCCCTCGCCGATCTCCAGGATCTTGGCGTCGCGGTAGAAGCGGGCCACCGGGTACTCCTCCATGAAGCCGTAGCCGCCGAAGACCTGGGTGGCGATGCGAGTGGCCGAGACAGCCGCCTCGGACGTGTACAGCTTGGCGATCGACGCCGCCTGCTTCAGATCCCCTCCGGTCACCCCGGCGTCCTTCAGCGCGGCGGCGCGGTAGGTGATCGCCCGGGCGGTCTCGGCCGTCGTGGCGAGGTCCGCGATCTGGAAGGCGACGCCCTGCTTGGCGCCGATCGGCTTGCCGAACGTCGTCCGCTCCCCCGCGTACTGGACGCAGTGGTCCAGGCAGGCCTGGATGCAGCCCACGGCCAGTGCCGCGATCGCGATCCGTCCGTCGTCGAGCGTCGCGAGGAACTGCGCGTACCCGCGGCCGCGCTCGCCGAGCAGGTGGTCCTCGGGCACTCGGACGCCCTCGAGGCTGAGCGGGTGCGTGTCGGAGATGTTCCAGCCGAGCTTGTCGTACCCGGGCTCCACCACGAAGCCCGGCGTGCCCGAGGGGATCGTGATCGTGGAGATCTCCGCGGAGCCGTTCTCGCGGGTGCCGGTGCGAGCGGTCACCGTGACGAGCGAGGTGATGTCGGTGCCGGAGTTGGTGATGAACTGCTTGGCACCGTCGACCACCCACTCACCCGTGGCCTCCTCGAGCACGGCTCGGGTGCGGGTGGCGCCGGCGTCGGACCCGGCACCCGGCTCGGTGAGCCCGAACCCTGCCAGAGCACGGCCCGCCACGAGGTCCGGCAGCCAGCGCTTCTTCTGCTCCTGCGTCCCGAACGTCAGGATCGGGTTGATCCCGAGGCCGACGGCCGCCTCGAGCGTGACGCCCATGGCCTGGTCCACGCGGCCGAGCTCCTCGATCGCGACGCACAGGCTCGTGAAGTCACCGTCCGATCCACCGAACTCCTCCGGGGCGGTGATGCCGAACAGTCCCAGCTCCCCCATCTCGGCCACCACGTCCGTCGGGAGGTGGTGGTCCTTGTCCCACTGGGCGACGTGGGGGGCGATGCGGCTCTCGGCGAACTCCCGCACGACTCGACGGAAGTCCTCGTGCTCCTTCGACAGCATGGCGACCATGGACTCAGGTTAACACTCGTTAACCAGCCACGCGGGCTCGTCGTCGTGACGCACCTCATCCCTGACACGACGGCGCGTGGCCCTAGACTCGGCTGGCAGCCCGCCCATCACCGGCTCATACGAGGAGACCCATCCGTGAGCAAGCCCCTCCAGAAGGTCCTGATCGCGAACCGAGGCGAGATCGCGGTACGCGTCATCCGCGCCTGCAAGGACTCCGGCATCGCCAGCGTCGCCGTGTACGCCGAGCCGGACCGTGACGCCGTCTTCGTGCGCCTGGCCGACGAGGCCTACTCGCTCGACGGCGCCACCCCGGGCGACTCCTACCTCTCGATCGAGAAGATCATCGCGATCGCCGAGAGGTCCGGCGCGGACAGCGTGCACCCCGGCTACGGCTTCCTGGCCGAGAACGCCGACTTCGCGCAGGCGGTCATCGACGCCGGACTGATCTGGATCGGCCCCTCGCCGGAGGCCATCGACGCGCTCGGCGACAAGGCGAAGGCCAAGCACATCGCCGAGACCGCCAACGCCCCCCTGGCCCCGGGCACGAAGGATCCGGTGAAGGACGCCGACGAGGTCGTCGCGTTCGCCGAGGAGCACGGCCTGCCGGTCGCCATCAAGGCCGTCTTCGGCGGCGGCGGACGCGGGTTGAAGGTCGCTCGGACGATCGAG
>JBQGDU010000416.1:0-1739 GCA_052039245.1 Aeromicrobium sp.
AGCGGGTCCACCCGTTCCTGTTCTCCAACCGGGCCGCCGGCATCCGCGCAGCGCACGCCTCGGAGCTCCTGGCCGACCTGCTGCACGGCGAGGACTCCTGATGCGCGCCGCGCGCCGTGTCGCCATCGCGGGAGTGCTCACGGCCCTGGCCCTCTCCGCGTGCGCGGGCACCGAGGGTGACGACGCCGTCGAGGGCGCCACGACCCAGAACTGCGACCTGCAGGTGAGCGTCGACGCTCCGCCGGAGCGGGTCTTCGCGGCTTACCAGCCGGCCATCGAGATCGTCCACGCCCTCGGGCTGCAGGACCGTCTCGTGGGCACCGCCTTCCTGGACTCCGAGGTGCTGCCCGAGTACGCCGAGGCCCAGTCCGAGGTGGAGTACCTGCCGAAGCTGCCCAGCCGCGACGTCCTGCTGGCCGAGAACCCGGACTTCGTGCTCTCCGGCTTCAACGGCGTGTTCGCCGCGGACGGCGACGGCACCTCGTTCGGGACCAGGGCGAGCCTGGCCGAGCTGGGCGTGGAGAGCTGGATCCTCAGCCCGCTGTGCCCGAGCGAGGACGGCCGCACCGACGAGGCGATCGACCCGGCCACCGTCGACCTCGAGACCCTGCACGACGACATCCGCGCGCTCGGTGAGCTGTTCGACGTCGAGGAACGGGCCGAGGAGGTCATCGCCGACCAGGTGGAGCGGATCGAGGCGGTGCAGGACCGCGTGGAGGGGAAGGACCGGCCCACCGTCGCCTTCCTGAGCGTCGGCGACGACGGCGGCCTGCGCACCGCCGGCGGCATCGACTTCGGCTCGCGGATCATCGAGGCCGCCGGCGGGGAGAACGTCTTCGCCGACCTCACCGAGAGTCGGAACCTCGACGTCGACCTCGAGGAGGTGGTCCGGCGGGACCCGGACGTCATCCTCACCAGCTCCTGCTGCGACGGGGCCCTGACCCGCGAGGACGCCGAGGTGGACGTGCAGAAGATCCGCGACCTCGACGCCCTCTCCGGGGTGAGCGCCGTGCGCGAGGACCGGGTGTACCCGTTCCTGTTCGCCGACCGTTCCGCCGGAGTCCGGGTGGCCCACGCCGTCGAGCTGCTCGCCGACCTGCTGCACGGCGAGGACTCCTGATGCGCGCGGGACGGCGGGGCACCCCCGCGGCCGTTCTCGCGGCGCTCACGCTCGCCGCCGGTGCGGGCGCCGAGCAGCAGGACGCCTCGACCGGCGCCACCACCGAGAACTGCGGCATCGAGGTGAGCGTCGACTCTCCGCCGGAGCGGGTCTTCGCCGCCTACCAGCCGGCCATCGAGATCGTCCACGCGCTCGGGCTGAGCGACCGTCTCGTGGGCACGGCGTTCCTGGACTCCGAGGTGCTGCCCGAGTACGCCGAGGCCCAGTCCGAGGTGGAGTACCTGCCGCGACTACCCAGCCGCGACGTCCTTCTCGCGGAGAATCCGGACTTCGTGCTGTCCGGCTTCAACGACGTCTTCTCCGCCGAGGGAGACGGCTCGTCCTTCGGGGCCCGGTCCGGCCTGGCCGAGCTGGGCGTCGAGAGCTGGATCCTCAGCCCGCTGTGCCCGAGCGAGGACGGTCGCACCGACGAGGCCATCGATCCCGCGACGGTCACCCTCGACGCCGTGCACCAGGACCTGCGTGACCTGGGTGTGCTGTTCGGCGTCGAGGAACGCGCCGAGGAGGTCATCGCCGATCAGCAGGCGCGGGTGCGGGCCGTCGAGCAGCGCGTCTCCGA
>JBQGDU010000417.1:0-4939 GCA_052039245.1 Aeromicrobium sp.
CCCTCGCGCAGGTAGTCCATCTCGTAGAGGTGCTCGCGCCACTTGCGGTCCAGCACGCTGAGCAGCACCTTGCGCTCCAGCTCGCGGGTGACCGGCGTGGTGAGCTCGTCCTCGCGGCGCTGGTAGGCCGCGAGCGCGTCCTCCTCGATCGCCTTGCGGAGCTTGTCGCGCGTGAGCTTCTCGCGCCCGCCGGCATCGGAGACGACCTGATCGGCACTGACCTCGATCGGGTACAGCGTGCCGAGCGCCGTCCACAGCTGGTCGAGGTCCCACGCCTCCGGCATGCCCTCGGTGGCGCCGACGACGTACGCACCGATCGTGTCCGTGATCATCGAGCGCACCCATTCCTGCAGGTTCTCGCCCTCGAGCACCCGACGACGCTCGGTGTAGATGACCTCACGCTGACGACTCATGACGTCGTCGTACTTGAGGATGTTCTTGCGGCTCTCGAAGTTCTGCGACTCGACCTGCGTCTGCGCCGACTCGATGGCGCCGTTGAAACGCTTGTTATCGATCGGCACGTCGTCCGGGATCTTCATGGTCTGCAGCACCCAATTGACCCAGTCCGCCTTGAACAGACGCATCAGGTCGTCCTCGAGCGACAGGTAGAAGCGCGTCTCGCCCGGATCGCCCTGTCGGCCGGACCGTCCGCGCAGCTGGTTGTCGATGCGCCGCGACTCGTGACGCTCGGTGCCGATGACCGCGAGGCCACCCGCCTCCGCGACGGCGTCCTTCTCCCGCTCGACCTGACGCTCGGCCTCCTTGACCGCCTCGGGCCACGCCGCCTCGTACTCCTCGGAGTCCTCCAGCGGGTCCAGCCCCTTGCCACGCAGCGCCTGGTCGGCGAGGAACTCCACGTTGCCGCCGAGCATGATGTCGGTGCCACGACCGGCCATGTTGGTGGCCACCGTGACGGCGCCCTTGTGTCCCGCCATCGCGACGATCGAGGCCTCGCGCTCGTGCTGCTTGGCATTGAGCACCTCGTGCACGACGCGATGCTTGCGCAGCTGCTTGGAGAGCCGCTCACTCTTCTCCACGCTGGTGGTGCCCACCAGGATCGGCTGACCCTTGGCGTGCCGCTCGACGATGTCCTCGACGACGGCGTTGAACTTCGCCTCCTCCGTCCGGTAGACGAGGTCCGGCTGGTCGAGTCGGGCGACCGGCTTGTTCGTGGGGATGGGGACGACGCCGAGCTTGTAGATCTTGTCGAACTCGCTGGCCTCGGTCATGGCCGTACCGGTCATGCCGCCGAGCTTGTCGTAGAGACGGAAGTAGTTCTGCAGCGTGATCGTGGCGAGGGTCTGGTACTCCTCGCGGATCCGCACGCCCTCCTTGGCCTCGATGGCCTGGTGCAGACCCTCGTTGTAGCGCCGGCCGTCGAGGATGCGGCCGGTGTGCTCGTCGACGATGATCACGTTGCCGTCGATGACGACGTAGTCCTTGTCGTTCTTGAACAGCTCCTTGGCCTTGATGGCGTTGTTCAGGAAGCTGATGAGCGGCGTGTTGACGGCGTCGTAGAGGTTGTCGATGCCGAGCGCGTCCTCGACCCGGTCGATCCCGGTCTCGGTGACGGAGATGGTGCGCTTCTTCTCATCGACCTCGTAGTGCTCGTCGCGCGTCATGGCACCGACGATGCGGGCGAACTCCCCGTACCACTTGACCTCGTCCTCGGTGGGGCCGGAGATGATGAGCGGCGTCCGCGCCTCGTCGATGAGGATCGAGTCGACCTCGTCGACGATGGCGAAGCTGTGACCGCGCTGGACGCAGTTCTCCAGGTCGTCGGTCATGTTGTCGCGCAGGTAGTCGAAGCCGAACTCGTTGTTGGTGCCGTAGGTGATGTCGCACTCGTAGGCGTCGCGGCGCTCGGAGGGACGCATGCTGGGCAGGACCATGCCGACGCTGAGTCCGAGGAACGTGTAGACGCGGCCCATCCACTCCGCGTGGTAGCGGGCGAGGTAGTCGTTCACCGTGACCACGTGCACGCCCTTGCCCGACAACGCGTTGAGGTAGCACGGCAGCGTGGCGACGAGGGTCTTGCCCTCACCGGTCTTCATCTCCGCGATGTTGCCCAGGTGCAGCGCGGCCCCGCCCATGACCTGCACGTCGAAGTGTCGCTGTCCGAGCACCCGGTTGGCCGCCTCGCGCACCGTGGCGAACGCCTCCGGCATGATGTCGTCGAGAGTCTCCCCGGCCTCGAGCCGATCCTTGAACTCCTGGGTCATGCCCTGGAGCTCCTCGTCGCTCATCTGCGTGAACTCGTCCTCGATCGCGTTGACCTGCTTGGCGATGGCCTGCAGCTGACGCAGGATCTTTCCCTCGCCGGCGCGGAGGATCTTGTCGATGACCTTGGGCACGGTGGCGCACTCCTGGATTGGACAGACGGACGTCTCGCAGTCTATGCCGCTGCGCCAGCACCCTCGCACGGCCGTGGCACCGGACCCGGCCTTGTCCTCGTGACGGCCATCACGTACAGTCCTGGAATCGGTTCCATGGAATCGGTTCCATTCAACCCGCAGGAAGTGAGCAGGATGAGCCAGGCGACGATCCGGGACGTGGCCGCCCTGGCCGGCTGCTCCCCCGCCACCGCCTCCCGCGTCCTCTCGGGGCACCCCTCGACGTCCGCCACCTCGCGCGAGCGTGTCGAGGCGGCAGCCCGAGAGCTGGACTTCCGACCGAACGCGCAAGCACGTTCGCTGCGGCGCACCCGGACCGACACCATCGGCGTGATCGTCTCCGACATCCGCAACCCGTTCTTCGCCGAGATCGCCCATCGCATCGAGCAGAGGGCATTCGAGTCCCAGATCGCCACGCTGCTGTGCAGCGCCGACGAGAACGTCGAGCAGCAGGACCGCTACCTCGACCTGCTCGTCACCCAGCGCGTCGACGCCCTCGTCCTCGCGCCGCAGGGCGACGGGAGCGGATCTCTGCAGGACGTGCTGTCCCGGGAGATCCCCGTGGTCTTCGTGGACCGGACCATCTCCGGGCTCGACGTCCCGTCCGTCACGTCGGACAACGTCACCGGGATCGTCCAGGCACTCGACCACCTGCACCGGCTGGGTCACCGCCGCATCGGCTACGTCGCGGGACCTCAGCAGACCTCGACGGGCCGCGAGCGGCGTACCGCCTTCGAGGGGCGCGCTGCGCAGCTCGGTCTGGACCTGCAGCCCGAGCTCATCTACCCGGGGGACTTCCAGCACGCCAGCGGGGTGCGGGGGGCCCGCGCACTGCTGGACCTGCCCGAGCCTCCGACGGCCATCATCGCCGCCGACAGCCTCATGACGTTCGGTGTCCTCGCGGTGTGCCGCGAGCGGAGCATCGCCGTTCCGGACGAGCTCTCCGTCGTCGGCTACGACGACCTCGACGCCTTCGCCCTCGTGACTCCCTCCCTGACGGTCGTGGCCCACGACGCCGCCCTCATGGGCGACCTCGCGACGGACGCGGTGGGGAGCCTGCTCGCCGGTCGGCCCGCCGCGACGAAGGTGCTCCCGGCCTCGCTCATCGTGCGGGAGTCCAGCGGGCCGGCGCCCTCGAGCCCACGCACCGCCACGCGGAGGACGCAGCCATGAGCACGACCACGGCACCGGAGCCGGTGCTCACCCTCGACCAGGTCTCCAAGTCCTTCGGACCGGTGGACGTCATCCGCGACGTCACCGTGCACGTGCGGCCAGGGCGCGTCCAGGTCCTGCTGGGCGAGAACGGCGCCGGCAAGTCGACCCTCATCAAGATGATGGCCGGGATCCACCGACCGGACGCGGGACGAATCCTCATCGACGGACAGGAACGTCGACTCTCCGGCGTCAAGGACGCCGAGCTCCTCGGCATCGCGACGATCCACCAGGAGCTCAACCTCGTCCCGACGATGTCGGTGGCCGAGAACATCTGTCTCGGCTCGATGCCGTCGCGGGGCGGACTGCTGCGGCGACGGGACCTGCGCGCCCGGGCCGAGCAGGCGCTCGCGCGCGTCGGGCTCGACATCGACCCCCGCCAGCACGTCGGTCAGCTCGGCGTCGCCCGGCAGCAGCTCGTCGAGATCGCCAAGGCGCTCAGCATGCAGGCCCGCATCCTCGTCCTCGACGAGCCGACCGCCACCCTGACCGGCTCGGAGATCGACCAGCTCTTCAGCGTGGTGGAGGAGCTGCGGGCCCAGGACGTGGCCATGGTCTTCATCAGCCACCACCTCGACGAGATCGCCCGCATCGGCGACTCCGTCAGCGTGCTCCGCGACGGTGCCCTCGTGCAGGAGGTGCCCGCCGACACCCCGGAGGACGAGCTCGTCCGGCTCATGGTCGGGCGCGACATCACCGAGCAGTACCCGCGACGACGCGAGTACACCGGCGAGCCGCGCGACGTGCTCCAGGTGCGCGGCCTGACCCGCGCCGGCGAGCTCGACGACATCTCCTTCGACGTCGCCGCGGGCGAGGTCGTCGGGATCGCCGGTCTCGTGGGAGCCGGCCGCACCGAGCTGGTCCGTGCCATCGCCGGTGCCGAGACCTACGACGCCGGCGAGATCCTCATCGAGGGGCGTCCCCTGCGGCGTCACGACATCTCCCGCGCCATCGCCGCCGGCGTCGGCCACGTGCCGGAGGACCGCAAGAGCCAGGGCCTGGTGCTCCAGGCATCGGTGGCCGAGAACATCGGCTACGCGACCCTCGCCAGCACCTCCCGCGCCGGCCTCGTCGACCGATCCGGCCAGCGTGAACGCGCCGGGCGCGTCGCGGAGCGACTCCGCGTCCGGATGCGAGACGTCGACCAGCCGGTGCGTGACCTCTCCGGGGGCAACCAGCAGAAGGTCGTCTTCGCGCGGTGGGTGCTCGCCGAGTCGCGTGTGCTGCTGCTGGACGAACCCACCCGCGGCGTCGCCGTCGGCGCCCGCGGCGAGATCTAAGAGTTCAACAACGCCCTCACCGCGCACGGCGGCGCCGTCGTCCAGGTCTCCACC
>JBQGDU010000418.1:0-2356 GCA_052039245.1 Aeromicrobium sp.
GGCATCGACGCCCCGAGCCTGCGGCTGTTCGGCCCCCGGATCGGTGCCGGGGCAACCGATTGAGCGCCCTTTGGGTTGCTCAGGCACCGATCCGCAGGTTGTCCGGGGTGTCGGTTGCTCAGGCACCGATGGACGGAGGCCTCACTGCAGGCGGACGTCGAAGACCTCCTCGAGGGCGTCCCACCGGGCGATCTCACATCCCCCGGACCGGTTGAACGAGGCGTCGACCTGCTCGCCGTCGAGGACGCCGACGATCGTCGCGGTCTGCGGTCCGCCGTCGATCATGGTGCACGGCTGGTCCTCGGGCACCGGCCGAAACACCTCGGCGCCGGCTTCGGCCAACCTCTGACAGGCGACCTCGGCGTTGGGATGGTCGCCGCCGACGGGATCGCACTCCAGGCTCATCTCCTGAGGTTCGGCGTCCTCATCGGCCTGCACCGTGATGGTGAGCTCGGTGGACGGTCCGGCGTCGGAGTCGTCGTCCGCGTCGCCGCCACCCTGCTCGCCGCAGGCGGCGAGCACGAGCAGCCCGGCCGCGGCCAGCGCCGAGACGCGGGAGGCGAGCTCACGCACCGGCGATCCTCGGTGCGGTGGGGTCGCTCCCCTCGGCACGGCCCTCGCGCTTGACCCACTCCTCGATGCGGTCGACGTCGGACTGGGACCGGGTGACGACGGCGAGCAGGTCGCTCATCTTGGCGACCTCCTCGACCTGCTCCTTGATGAACCACTGCATGAACTGCTCGGACGCCAGGTCACCGGCCTCCCGCGCGACGAGCGTCAGCGCGTTGATCTGCTGGGTGACGCGGCGCTCCTGCTCCAGCGCGACGGCCACTGGCTCGACGACGTCGGCGAAGGTGCTGCGCGGTGCCTCGAGCGCCGGGATCTGGGGCGTCTCGTCGGCGTCGAGGAGGTACTGCACCATCATCATCGCGTGGTCGCGCTCCTCGAGCGCCTGCTCGTAGAAGAGGGTCGCCATCTGCGGCATGGTCTGCGCGTCGTAGTAGGCGGCGATCGCGATGTACTGCTGATGAGCCTCGAACTCGTTGCCGATCTGCTCGTTGAGCTGCGTGACGAAGGCGGGAGATGCGGTGGTCATGGCTCCATCATGCCCCAGCCCGCCCCGTCGGCGACGAGACGGCGGGCCCTGCTCACCGACGCCACGTAGGATGAGCCGGTGCCGAAACCACCGAAGGTCAAGTGCTGCGAGAGCACACCTCGGTGCAAGCGGTGCCCCATCAGGATGCTGAAGGACGGCACGCTCCCACCCGGGTACACGGTGAAGAAGCGACGACTCTGCGAGGTCGACGCTGACGGCCGCGCCGTCCCGGTGAAGAAGGACAAGAAGAAGAAAAAGAAGAAGAAGGCCAAGCAGAAGGCGAAGGCCTCGGAGAAGGCGAAGGCCGCCGAGAAGGCGCGCAAGAAGGTCGAGAAGGCCGCGCGCGTCGCCGCCTGAGCCGACGTCCGCGGATCAGAGCGCGATCCCGTTGGCCTTCGCGATCTCGTCGGCGATCCGACCCATGATGTCGGTCATGCCGAAGTCCTTGGGCGTGAACACCGCGGCGATCCCCTCCGCCTCCATCCGGCGGCCGTCGGAGTCCGGGATGATGCCGCCCACGATAATCGGCACGTCACCCATCCCGGCGTCCCTCATCCTCTGCTGGACGTCCGGCACGAGCTCCATGTGCGAACCGGACAGGATCGAGAGCCCGACACAGTGCACGTCCTCGGCCACGGCGGCCGCGACGATCTGCTCCGGCGTCAGTCGGATGCCCTGGTAGATCACCTCGAAGCCGGCGTCGCGCGCTCGGACGGCGATCTGCTCGGCGCCGTTGGAGTGACCGTCCAGGCCGGGCTTGCCGACCAACAGCCGCAGACGGGTGCCCATGGCGTCCCCGATGCTCGCGACCTTCTCCCGCACGGCCCGTAGCTCTCCCCCGGCCTCGGCCACGCCGACGGCACCGGAGACACCCGTGGGGGCGCGGTACTCGCCGAAGACCTCGCGCAGGGCGCCGGCCCACTCCCCCACCGTGGCACCGGCGCGCACCGCAGCGAGCGTCGCCTCCATGAGGTTCGTCTCGGTCTTCGCCTCGCTCTGCAGCCGCTCCAGCGCCTGCTCGACCTCGGCGTCGTCGCGCTGCTCCCGCCAGGCCTGCACGTCAGCGACGGCGTTGGCCTCGGCCTGGGGGTCCGCCACCATGATCGCTGCGTCGAGGTCCTCGGTGAGCGGGTTCGGCTCGGTCTCGATGTAGGAGTTCACGCCGACGACCTTGATCTCACCGGCCTCGATACGAGCCCGACGGTCCGCGTGGGAGGCGACGAGCTCGGACTTCATGTAGCCGGACTCGACGGCGGCGAC
>JBQGDU010000419.1:0-4812 GCA_052039245.1 Aeromicrobium sp.
TCGATGGTGCACCGGCGGTCGAGGACGGGGTGCTGGGAGGCGTGCTGCTCATGAGCGGGAGCATGCCAGAACTCGCGGACCGCGGGATCACCGACCGCCGCGGGACACGAAGAGTTGACGCGCGCGTTACCGGCGCCGACGGCGTCGGCGGGGTCGTCGCGCCATCCAGACGGTCACGCCGACGAGTCCTCCGAGGAGGACGAGAGAGATGAGGGGGGTGAGCCAGCGGCGCTCCACCTGATCGCCGTCCAGACCCGTGGACTGCTCCCTCGGTGCCGCCGTCACCGCGTCGGCGGCAGGCAGGTTGAGCGCGATGCGCCACAGCTGGGAGGTCGTGCCCTCGCTGCCGATCACGAGGGAGCTGCCGGACGGGTCGACGGCGATCGTCTCGCCCTGCGGCTGCTCGGGCAACGAGAGTCGCTGCACCACCTCGCCGGTGGCGGGGTCGATCACCTCGGCGTCACCGTAGCCACGAACGACGACGTGGCGACCGTCCGGCGTCCAGACCGCGTCCGTGGCCACCCCGAGCGTGGTGAAGTCGGCGGCATCGGCTCGGGTCGCGCGGTCGGTCGGAGGATCGGCGGGCAGGCGCAGGACCTCTCCCTGCAGGACGCGCTTGGTGACCAGGAGCATCTCGCCCGACGTCGGGTCGACGGCGAGTGACTCGATGTCGCGCGGCCCGTCCGGGAGCGTGACCGGGTGTCGCTGGGCCGAGGCGGTGGCATCGCCGGGACCGGGCTCGTCGAGCGAGTAGAGCGCGACGTCGTCACGGGAACCGGCGTTGTCCCCCGTGTCAGCCACCCACAACGTGCCGTCGTGCAGGGCGAGCGCCTCGGTGTCGACCCAGTCCACCCCGCTGACCGTCGTCGTGCCGACGACGTCGCCGGACGAGAGCTCGATGGTGTAGACCGCGGCGACGTTGCCGGAGTCGTTGACCGTGTAGGCGCGGTCGGGGTCGTCGGTGCTGATCGCGAGACCACTGGACTCGGTGACCCGCGGGTCGTCGATGAGACCGAGTCGCTCGGCGTCGGGGGTCGTCGCAGCGCCTCCGGCGTGTCGGCTGACCGAGACGACGAGGACGACGAGGATCAGCACGACGAGCAGACCGGGGATCAGCAGTCGACGACGGCGCGGGTTCATCGCAACCATTCTCCCAGCACGGACGCGACGTCGCGTGCCGGCCGTCGCTCAGTCCGCCGGCGGGCGACTCGCCCAGCACGTCGGGCCGCCCCGCGCGGTGCCGAGAAGGTCAGGACGGTGCGACCGGGACGTGCTGGGCGAGGAACGCGAGCTGCTGCGCGACGTTGCGCTCGAAGTCCTCGCCCACGTAGATGTCGAAATGACCGCCGGACTGCATCACGATCTCGCCTCTCGGCGCCTTGGCCGCGTGTCGCAGGGTCGCGCGGGTGGGCGCCACCGTGTCGTTCTCGCACACGGCGACGTGCACGGGACAGGTCACGTGGCGGGCGTCCCGCCCGGGGAAGTAGCGGATGATGTCGAGCGCGAAGCGAGCGGCGACGTCGGAGCGGATCTCGAGATCCGCAGGCAGGAGTGCCTCCACCCCGGCGGCGGCGTCCGGCGCGGTCATCAGGGCCGTCGATCCGGGGGGTCCGTAGCTCGGCACCATGACCGGTGCTCGCCCGAGGAGCGCAGCGACGACGTCACGCAGGGCCCGGGCCGTCACCTTGACAGACGTCCAGGGCGGGACCGCCAGCGTCGACGCGAGACCGTCGGTGAACGGGCACTGCGAGACGACCGCCGCGACGCGATGATCACGGGCTGCGGTCCGCAGGACGTGACCACCGCCGAACGACGTACCCCAGAGGACCACGCGGTCGGGATCGACGCCGTCGAGCGTCCGTGCGAACGTGACCGCTGATCGCCAGTCCTCGAGCTGGCGGCCGACGTCGAGCAGCTGGCGCGGCTCCCCGCTGCTGGCACCGAAGTGCCGGTAGTCGAAGACCAGGCAGCGGTAGCCGGCCTCGGCGAACCGGTCGGCGAAGGCATCGAGGCGCATCTCCTTCACACCGGCGAGGCCGTGCGCCATCACCACGACGGGCGCGCGTCGCGAGGGGGCTCGGCCGGGTTCGACGAGCCAGGCGGCACACGTTCCGTCACCGGAGGCGAAGGTCGCGTCACGTCGGGCCACGAGGATCACTGTAGGGGTCGACTCCCTGACCTTCCACGTCGTGACCGCAGCCTGAGGCACCGCCTCCCCGGCCGAGGACGGTGCGGACGAACGCCTGTCCCGCGGCGTCGCCGCCTGCCCGCGCCTCGTCCGGGAGCGTCGGCACGGGTCCCGTGTCCTCGTGGCGCCGGCCGAGCCGTCTCCCGCCTGACGGAGCCGACCGGTGGGCAGGACGCCGGGCTCGCCGATGCCCTGGTCGCCGACCGCGTCTGGGCCGGGCCCGCGCGATAGACTCACGTCGTGAGCCAGGACGACTCGGAGGAGTGGGCCGTACGTGCCGACGACGGACCCGAGACCATCGAGCGCAAGCTCGGGCACCGCGAGCGGGCCCGGCTGGAGCGCGCCGCTCGCCGCCACGAGCTCGGACGACCCGACATCGAGGAGATCGAGATCGGTCGGACGACGCACAAGGTGGCATCGGTCGAGCCCATGGACGTCGACGGCGTCCGCACCATGACGGTGGGCACCATCCTGTGGGGCGTCACCGCCGTGGCCCTCATCCCCTTCCTCGGCACGCTCGAGGCCGACGGCCGGACCTGGTGGACCTGGACGGCACTGGCCGGCCTCGGCCTCGGCCTCATCGGCATCGAGTACTGCCGCCGACGCCGCAACGCACTGCAGCACCGGCCGGGCCACCGCAAGGCCGACTGACCTCCCGCCGAGCGAGGAGTCAGGTCACGGGCGCCTTGTCCGGCTCCTGCCCGACCGTCGTGCGCAGCGGAACCTCGCGCATCAGCACCGAGGCGAGGATGCTGACCACGGCCACGATCGCGGCGATCGCGAAGATCACGCCCGTGGCGTCGCCGTAGGCGCTGCGCACGACCTCGGCCGCGGCGGGCGGCAACGAGGCGACGTCGAGCATCGACCCCCCGCCCTCCGAGGTCGCCGCACCACCGAGCCGACTGGTCACGTCGCCCTTCACCTGCGCAGCGAGCACCGCGCCGAGGACCGAGACGCCGACCGCTCCGCCGAGCGAGCGGAAGAACATGACGGTCGCGCTGGCCGCTCCCACCTGTGACACGTCGACGGTGTTCTGGACGGCGAGGACGTAGTTCTGCAACAGCATGCCCATGCCGAGACCCATGAGCGCCATGAAGCACATCGTGTGCCACTCGGCGGTGGTGTGGTCCACCGTCGCGAGCAGCCCCAGGCCGGTCACGAGCAGCGCCGACCCGACGACGAGGAAGATCTTCCACCGGCCGGTACGGGTGATGAGCTGGCCGGACAGGATGGTGCCGACGAGCGAGCCGAGCATGAGCGGCATGCCGAGCAGGCCCGCCACGGTGGGACTGTGCCCACCGGCGACCTGGAAGTACTGCCCGAGGAAGACCGATCCGCCGAACATCGCGATGCCGACGGCCACGCTGCCGATGATCGCGAGGGCCGTGGTCCGTTCCGTCACCACCGTCAGCGGGACCATGGGCTCGGGGTGGCGCAGCTCCACCCTGACGGCCAAAGCGCCGAGCAACAGGGTCGCGCTCCAGAAGGCGGCCGTCTGCCACGACAGCCACGCGTACGTGTCCCCGGCGAACGTCACCCACAGCAGCGGGAGCGAGGCCGCGAGGGAGATGAGCAGCGCCCCCCAGACGTCGAGCCGGACCTTCCGCCGAACGTGCGGCACCCGCAGGAAGCGTTGCAGCACCACCAGGGCCACGACGGCGAGCGGCACACACACGAAGAAGCACCAGCGCCAGCCGAGCGTGTCGACGATGACCCCGCCGAGGAGCGGGCCGCTGACGGTGGCGACGGCCATCGTCGCGCCCAGGTAGCCGCTGTAGCGACCGCGCTGGCGTGGCGCGATGATCGAACCGATGATCGCGATGGCGGTGGAGGTGAGCCCACCCATCGCGAGGCCCTGGACCACCCGCATCGCGATGAGCTGGGGGACGTCCTGGGCCAGGCCGGCGAGCACGGAGCCGGCGACGAAGGTGACGAGCGCCACCTGGATGAGGATCTTCTTGTCCACGAGATCGGCCAGCTTGCCCCACACCGGCGTGGAGACGGTCATCGCGAGCAACGAGGACGTCACGACCCACGTGTACTGGGTCTGCGAGCCCTCGAGGTCGGCGATGATCGTGGGGAGAGCATTGGCGACGATCGTCGTGCTGATGAGGGCGGTGAACATGCCGGCCAGGAGCCCGAAGAGCACCTCGAGGATCTCGCGATGGCTCAGCTCGCGCTCGACTCCCCCACTGACGGTCTCACCCACGAACGACGACACGTCCGATCCATTTCGTTGCATATGGCAACTATATGTCGCGGCGAGTGGACCGCCAAGCGACCGCGGTGTGAGATGGTCCTCAGGAGTCGGCGTCGACCTCGTCCACCGTGACGGTGTCGAGGACGGGAGGCGGCAGCTCCTGTGGCCCTGCGGAACGGCTCAGCCGCGCGCCGGAGTGGGCGCCGCAGCCGTGCGCGAAGGAGACCACCCGGCCGTCGTCGTTGGCCATGCCGTTGGCGCACACGCCGAACCGGTCGGCCAGCGGGCCGGCGAGGCTCACGAGGAAGCCGCAGGAGTGGCACCGTCCGGGCGCCTGCTTGGCGAGTGGGACGTCCGGACCCTGGTCGCCGTCGTGCCAGCGCTGCGCGGCGAGATCGCGACCCTCGAGCGAGAGCACCCACTC